>NZ_JAVKPK010000133.1:0-2688 GCF_031461075.1 Methanosarcina baikalica
GCGTTTGTTGCAACCAGTGTAACATTATATGTTCCCTTGCCATTGAATACGTGTTCAGGATTCTGCTCGATTGATGTTTGAGTTCCATCTCCGAAGTTCCATTCCCATCCTGTCGGACTGTTGGTGGATGTATCAGTGAACTTCACAGTAAGAGGAGTTGTTCCTTCGGTCTTATCTGCAACAAAGTTTGCAACTGGGGGTGTCAGTACACGGTTTACGGTGATAACCATTGATTTTTCATTGCTAGGGCCATCAGCGTTTGTTGCAACCAGTGTAACATTATATGTTCCCTTGCCATTGAATACGTGTTCAGGATTCTGCTCGGTAGAAGTACTTCCATCTCCGAAGTTCCATTCCCATCCGATTGGATTGTTGGTGGATGTGTCAGTGAACTTCACAGTAAGAGGAGTTGTTCCTTCGGTCTTATCTGCAACAAAGTTTGCAACAGGTGGTGTCAGTACACGGTTTGCGGTGATAACCATTGATTTTTCATTGGTGGAACCATCAGCATTTGTTACTACCAGTGTAACATTGTATGTTCCCTCGTCACTGAATGTATGTTCAGGATTCTGCTCGGTAGAAGTATTTCCATCTCCGAAGTTCCATTCCCATCCGATTGGATTGTTGGTGGATGTGTCAGTGAATTTCACAGTAAGATTTGCAGTGAAATTTGCTATCGGTGTTGACACATCCAATTCTGATTTTGAGGCAGACCTCGTGTTTCCATCCGGACCTATATTGATCCTGTCTCCATTGGGTTCCGGTTCGTTAGAATAATCCGATAAAGGATCTCCTGCATCGATGCATGGAGAACTTATATTATCATTCACCCAACCGCTCCCATCCCAGCGGCCTGCTTTTGACTTCAGGTGATAGTCGTGTTTATCTCTATCTGCGTATTGAGGGTCTGCTACTATATCCGAATGTGAAGGCTCAACACCTATATAGTCGCCGCCTGTGTTGTTATAGAAAGAGTTGTTCTGCAGGAAAAACGAGTGTGTATCCGTAAGCAGGTTACATATCCCGGATCCATTTCCTCCGGCTTTTGATGTTCGAGTATTCGTTATTATGTTATTTCTTACTGTAATCACATACCCTGAACCAGCCGGAGCCACGGAATATACATTATTCTGCATAATACCGGCCCCATATGCGCCATCGATCACGTTGTTTTCAATGAGAGCATTGAATCCGTCGGATAAGATTCCACCTATATTATTGCTTGAAGTATTTCCGGTATCATAGATCTGGTTATGATGAATATAGACGTTTGCGGATGATGTTGGATAAGAATTTGATCCGAAAATCCAGATTCCTGCAAGTACAGTCCTGTTTATTGTGTTATTGTACACTTCAATATCATCCATTGTAGGGGTTCCGTATTTCTGGATTTGGATTCCTGCACCCCCATAACCCTCCGATGTAATGATATTGTCGTGGAAATTTACATGATTTGTATTGTATATTCTTAGGCCGCTGTTTGTCCTGCATGTTATCTTATTGTTATAGGCTTCCACGTTTGAACAGCTACTAGCATATAGAACATCGTGACCCAACAGGTATATTTTATTGTCATATAATTTTATGTTAGAACACTTGTCAGTTTTTAAGCCATCTCCGTGGTTGTTGGTCATATACGTATCATACACACTTATGTTCCGACAATTACTCAAGTGGATAAGATTGTAGTAGTTTTTACCACTGGCAACATTGGTATTTCCTTCTCGGTTTCCATCAATAGTAAAACCGCGAATTGTTATGTCGTGGCTGCCAGAATTATTTTCTTTAATCATTGGCTTAAAGGCTTCCCAGTTGGCATTATTGGTAAGTCTGATCGTTATATTGGAATCTCCTTCAAGAGTTGTATTGTTGCCGATAAGAAGAGTATCATTTATGGAATATGTGAACGGGCCTTTAAGATAAACAGTTGTATATCCGGGATTGCCTGTTACAAACTGAAGAGCTTGATTAAGCTGTACGTCCGCATTTGTA
This sequence comes from Methanosarcina baikalica, assembly GCF_031461075.1. Lineage (NCBI taxonomy): Archaea > Methanobacteriati > Methanobacteriota > Methanomicrobia > Methanosarcinales > Methanosarcinaceae > Methanosarcina > Methanosarcina baikalica. The sequence continues at coordinate 1,993 of NZ_JAVKPK010000133.1, forward strand.
GCATTACAATTAAAATCGCCACTACCATCTCCCGCAACGTAAACTATTGGTGCGGGTGTAGTGCACAAAACAACAGGAACGCATGCAAGTATGAGGAAATTTATAAGGAAAAAGATTTTTAACATTCGATTAAACATCTCTATCACCCGTAAATTATCTTACCCGTAAATTCTCTGCAGATTGAATTTACATGCTACTGATTCCTTAGTTCAACTGCGTAGATCCTAAAATCTTTTGATTCATTTTATCTCGCAGCATAGTCAAGCCCGTGCTTGATAAAGCAAAGCTCAATTACTCCAATTATTATGTTGCACTATCCTACCGTGGGGGTGAGTTATTGAAAACGATAAGCATGAGAATCTCTTTTCATTTTCCGCAAACAAGAAGGATTTACTCTTTTATTCAAAACCGATCAATCACTCACGGGAAAGACGTATAATACACAGGCATGACTATGAGGGTTGAACTAATCCCAAAACCAGCTTTACTCTCAATGAGTAAGAGTTTCAGCATTATTTTTCGTGATCAGAAAATCAATTAGTTATTTATGATACGGAATTCAGAGAGCAATTTTGAGTTTTGAGATAAGTTCATTCATAAAGAAGTAATAATATCTTTAACTTCTTTAATATTTTTAAACATTTCCCTTTGAAATGCAGATTTTTAAATCCATTAAATATAAGAGGATCTATCTAA
>NZ_JAVKPK010000134.1:0-2585 GCF_031461075.1 Methanosarcina baikalica
AGTGATGTTCTCTCCTACAGCATCATAAATTGCAGGAGATGCTGACTTTACTATTGTCAGAAAGCCGGTTTGAATAGAAAACTTCTGAATTCGATTATTGAACGTATCGGCAACATAAACATTGCCCAATGAATCTACAGCAACACCATATGGACCAGAAAATTGTCCGTCACCAGCGCCCAAAGAACCCCATTGAGTTATGTAGTTACCGTTGCTGTCAAACTTCTGAATGCGCTCGTTGGTTGTATCGGCAACATAAACATTGCCCAATGAATCTACAGCAACACCATATGGACTATTAAATTGTCCGTTACCGGAGCCTCCAGCACCCCACATGGTAAGGAATGTGCCGTTGCTGTTAAACTTTTGAATGCGATCATTAAACGTATCGGCAACGTAAACATTGCCTGATGAATCTACAGTAATACCATATGGGCCAGAAAATAATCCGCTAGTGCCGCCTCCGGAACCCCATTGAGTAATATAGGTGCCGTTGCTGTTAAACTTCTGAATTCGATTATTGAACGTATCGGCAACATAGACGTCGCCCAATGAATCTACAGCAACACCATATGGACCAGAAAATTGTCCGTTACCGGCGCCACCAGAACCCCATTGAGTTATGTAGTTACCGTTGCTGTCAAACTTCTGAATGCGCTCGTTGGTCGTATCGGCAACATAGACGTTGCCCAATGAATCTACAGCAACATCATATGGACTATTAAATTGTCCGTTACCGGAGCCCCCAGAACCCCATTGAGTTATGTAGTTACCATTGCTGTCAAACTTCTGAATGCGCTCATTGAACGTATCGGCAACATAAACATTGCCCAATGAATCTACAGCAATACCATATGGACCAGAAAATTGTCCATTACCGGCTCCCCCAGAACCCCACTTTGTAACAAAAGTGTAAGTTTCAGCATGAGTAATGGAAGCACTCATCAGTCCAAAAAGAAATAAAATCAGACAGAAAGAGATCTTCCTCAAAATATCAGCTTGTTGGTGTTTCACTTGGGCACTTCCTTATTTTATATAATCTGTTTCCTCCGGGTTGACTGCAACTCTAAAAGGATCAACTCTAACATTAACAGTGGCTGTAACAGTGATTGTGGCTTAGTCAAACACCGAAATATTGAGGCTGCATTGAAAGAGAACTTTGTAATAAGATATAAAAAGATCCAACTTTATAAATAATTTACTTCAGTATTCTTTGAATCTCATTTGAAATTTTCATATTGCGGTTCAACCAGCAAATCCTAAATTTGGTTCCATTGCAAAAAATCCTAAAATTTGAGTAAAACTTGGGTTCCGTTGTAAAAAATATCTGCTAAGGATATAATAAAATAAAAAGGAAATCAAAGGTGTCAAGGACAGTTTAAAATTCCCCACCTTTTGATATAAAGTTTACTCAATTTTTCATGAATTCACTCAATATCATTGGTACGTATTTACTTTTTTAATCCCTGTTTCTTCCTTTCTTTCAGCCTGTAACTTTCCCCTTTAATGTTAATCGTCGTACAATGATGGAGTATTCTATCAAGTACAGCAGCCGCTATTACATGGTCCTTAAATATCTCTCCTCATTCCCCATATGACTTATTCGATGTCAAAATCGTTGAACTCTTTTCATAACTTCTGGATATCAGCTGAAATAAGCAGTGAACTCCCTTTTTATTAAATGTAAGATAGCCTATTTCATGTATCCTCTTCAAATTCAAGGTGGTAGATTTTTCCTCTATTTCCTCCTATAAAGATAAACAGCGAGCAGGGCAGTTATCCCACTAATTATTTCAAAGCTAGGAGTTTTCTTGCTTTGTTTTGCGGAAATGCTTGTGGCTGTCTGCACAGATGTTGGTTCGACATTTACCGATTTAGTTCTGGGTTCAATGTTTGAAATGTTGTTTTTAGGCTTTGTTACATTCGTGGTACCAGTGCTATCAGTTGAGCTGCTGCCGACTACATTAGCACTTCCAATGCTTCCTCCACTGCTGTGACTGCTTCCTCCGCCACTGGAACTAGTTTTTTGCAGTACATTTATTGTCGCAGTTGTTGAGGCAGATCCGTTTGCATTGTTTACAGTCAATTTAGCTGTATATGTTCCCTGAGTATTGTACATATGGACAGGGTTCTGCTCGGCTGAAGCTACTTCGTCTCCAAAGTCCCAGCTCCATGAAGTGGGTGTCCCTGTGCTTGTGTCAGTAAACTGCACTGTAAGAGGAACATATCCGCTTGTAACACTGGTGCTGAAGCTTGCTACAGGACGAACGTTCGCAGAAGTGTTGTCGCCGTTATTTGTGTCGGTTTGTACAGGATTGACAATTGGCAGTTCCAGAGTGCTGCTTTTGTCCAAAAGCTCGTTACAGCGTACGGTTGCTGTATTTGTTAGAAGTCCAGTGCCGCCACCATTAGTAGCTATATCAGACTGAGTTACTGTGTAATCTCCTTTATAGATCCACGTCTCTCCGGGGTCCAAAACTCCTGGATCTGTGAGATCTCCAGCAGGGCCTGTCAGTGTAATCATCGGGTCGCTTACTGAAATTCCTGTCAGGTTCACCTTACCCTCATTCTTTACTGCAATCTGG
>NZ_JAVKPK010000135.1:0-2485 GCF_031461075.1 Methanosarcina baikalica
ATAATAACTTCTTTTTATGTTATTATTGACCTGCTTATGACATCTTAATATCACAATTGTGATGTTTTTCACTGGTTTGGTAAAACAGCCAGATTTTTTGCAACAGAACCAAAAAATGAAGAAAGAAAGGGGTACCCCAACATTCGTGCAATCATCCGCAAATCAGACTAAAACAAGCTCATTAGATGCCTTTTCCTGGCAGTTTTAGCCGAGTTATCAGTGGGCAACCAAAAATCAATTTTTAATTCAAATCATGAGATTCAAATAGAAACATTAATTAATTGTTTTGTCAACTGTTTTAATATAAATCCATTAGTTACCGACACTGCCACCTGCAATAAGTCTACTTATACTCTATTCTCTTTACGACATCTCAAAATAATAAGGAAACTGAACCATGAAAACGCAAAAGTATGCCGTGAATCAACACTTGATAGAAGCGATTCTTACTTGGGTAAAAACCGGGGAAATAGCAATTCCTGAAATCCAGAGACCTTTTGTCTGGGACTCAACAAAAGTCAGGGACCTTATGGATTCTCTTTATCAGGGATATCCAATTGGTTATCTGATTGCTTGGCGGAATCCAAATGTCAAACTAAAAGATGGCTCATTCTCAGAAGGAAAGAAAATTCTTATTGATGGTCAGCAACGGGTTATGGCTTTAAGGGCAGCTATTCTTGGAGAGTATATAATAAACAAGAATTATGTACGAGAGAAAATTAAAATTTCATTTCAGCCAATAGAAGAGAAATTCGAAGTGTTTAACTCTGCTATACAGAAAGACAATGCATGGATTCCAGATATATCCCCAATTATTACAGGGATGGAAAGAACTAGGAAAATTATCGATAATTATTGTGAAAAAAATCCTAATGCAGATGAGTACCAAGTTGAAGATGCCCTTGAGAACCTAAAAATGATTACTCATAAACAACTTGGTTTGATTGAGCTGGATTCTGATCTAGATATTGAAACAGTGACTGAGATATTCGTGCGCATAAATTCAAAGGGAGTTGTGCTGAGTCAGGCTGATTTTGCAATGTCAAAGATTGCTGCAAATGAAACATATAATGGGTCCACAATCAGAAAAGCTATTGATTACTTCTGTCATTTGGCGGTTGCTCCGGAATTTTACAGTCAAATTGTAGATATTGACAGCGAATTTGCTTCAACAGAGTATTTCCGAAAAATGACTTGGCTGAAAAATGAGAATGATGATCTATATGATCCAAATTATACAGATTTGCTGAGAGTTGTCTTCACATCTGGAGCTCATAGGGGAAAACTATCAGACCTTGTCAGTTTGCTTTCCGGCAGAAACTTTGAAACAAGGACTTATGAAGAGGAAATTGCCCGAGATTCTTTCAAGAAGCTTGAGGAAGGTATATATGAATTTATAAATGAGACCAATTTCAAACGTTTCCTCATGATAATCAAATCTGCAGGTTTTATTTCTTCCAGTCTCGTTCGTTCACAGAATACACTCAATTTTGCATACATTTTATACCTAGCATTGAAGGCAAAGAACTGCAATCCAGCTCAGATTGAATCATATGTGCGCAGGTGGTTTGTCTTATCTGTTTTAACTGGAAGGTATTCAGGCTCTCCTGAATCGTGGTTTGATCATGATATAAAGAATATTTCAAAGATGGACTTTGGAGAATATCTCAAGAGTGTGGAAAGCGCAGATCTTTCTGATACCTTTTTTGATATTGCACTAGTGGGGAATTTGGATACTTCGTTTTCAACAAGTCCCTATTTCAATGTGTACTTAGCAGCTCAGGTAAAACTAAACGATAAGGGTTTTCTTTCACGAGACATAACTGTGAAGGATTTAATATCTCATAAAGGTGATATCCACCACATCTTCCCAAAGGATTATTTGAAAAAATACGGGTTGCAAAAAGGACAATATAACCAAGTTGCCAATTATGCTTACACGCAGTCCGAAATTAACATCAAGATAGGCAATAAAGCTCCAGAGATGTACCTTAACGAATTAAAAGAGCAATGCAATTGTCAGGATTTAAAGTATGGTGGAATCACTGACTTTGAAACTCTTACAGAGAACTTAAAGCAAAACTGCATTCCTGATAGCATTTTTTCAATGAATATTGAAAAGTACGATGAATTTTTAGAACATAGAAGAGTTTTAATGGCGAGGAAAATAAAGGAGTATTACCAATCTTTGTAAATGAAATTGAGCCAGTGCCCTCACATCAAGCGATGGGGTGCGCCACATAATTTTGTGTTTGTAATTACTATTACGCTCAACGCGACAGATAAGGTTATGGAAAAAGCTTAAAGGATTTCAACAGGACTATTTCATATTTTTATATTTCTCTTTTTTAGAATTCGCCTGTTAAATTGGGGATGTTAACTATCCACCCTGACAAAGCAAATTGATTGTAGGGCTTATTATCACGTGTACACGTGATCTTATTGGTTCTCTGCAAGCTGTCCTATTCATCTCTCAGAGTCCCCA
>NZ_JAVKPK010000136.1:0-2302 GCF_031461075.1 Methanosarcina baikalica
CTATTTTTGTTTACCAATGCCAGCTTTGAGTTCTAATAATAATCAAATGCCGAGAGTAATGCCGAGAGTAATAACCGTTGATAAGAATCCAGCTTATCCACCTGCTATAAATGAACTGAAAAATGATAAAATACTACCTATAAACGTAGGAATTCGACAAATCAAGTATTTGAATAACATTATAGAACAAGATCATAGATCTATAAAAAGAATCATTAATCCAATGTTAGGATTTCAGTCTTTTCGATCTGTTAATAACACTTTAAAAGGAATTGAAGCTGTGAATATGATTCAAAAAGGACAAGTCAATAATCTAAATTACTCTGTTCTTTATGAAGTCAACTTTATAAATAAGTTATTTGGAATACCTGCCTAAATCTGGATGTTATCTTAGAAACATTCTGCTTTTTTACATTCTTTGGTGTGAAACTAAAATTTTGCTTCAATATTAGGATTTTTTGCAACAGAACCAGGTTTAATGTTATTGATTTCTCAGTTCAACCGCGTAAGTCCTGATTTGTATTCATGCGTCTTCGGTTAAGTGAGGAATCATGATAAATTGTATTCGTTCCCAGGACATATATATAAAATTTAAATAGACTTTGAACTGGAACAGGGTATCGATTTTAGGTAAAGAGGCTAAATTCTGAGGCTAATTTCTGATCTAAAATCGATAGCCTTCAGGCAAGAAAATTCCTTAACCGATGACAAATGGATTTGTATTATGAGGTATTTTTCATTCTAGAAAGCTGGTCAAATGTCAAATAATGAGCTTCTCTAAGGTTAGCTCCATTAAGGTTAGCTCCATCAAACTTAGTTCCTTTAATATTAGCCCATTTAAAGTTAGCTCTTTTAAGGTTAGTCTTTATAAGATCAGCTCCTTCAAGATTAGCCCCTGTAAAATTAGTCCCTGTAAGGTCAGCTTCTTTCAGGTTAGCTCCTCTAAGCATAGCCCAATCAAGATCAGCTCCTTTAAGGTTGACTTCTCTAAGATTAGCCCTATGAAGGTTAGCTCCTCTAAGATTAGCTCCTTCAAGGTTAGCTCCTTCAAGGTTAGCTCCATCAAGATTAGCTTCTCTAAGGTCGACCCCCATAAGATTAGCCTCTCTAAGATTAGCCCCTTCAAGGTCAGCTTTTCTAAGGTTAGTCCATTTAAGGTTAGCTTCTTTAAGGTTAGCTCCCTCAAGGTTGGCCCCTTCAAGGTTAGCTTCTCTGAGGTTAGCCTCTTCAAAGTAGGACTCTTTGAGGTCAGCTCCCTCAAGGTTAGCCCCTATAAAGTTAGCTCTTTTAAATTTGCTCTCGTTAAGGTTAGCTTGCATAAGGTTAGCCTCTACAAGGTTACCCGCGTTTATATTGACTTCTTTTATTTCATACATGTTATAACCCCTTTCCTTTTTCGTGAAATTTTGTTTTGTCTTGGATTAACTATAATTAATTAAAATAAATATTATGATTATCAAGGTTCTACATACACGTCGTCTGTTATATAGTTGTTGCTGGCACTCTATATAGTAAAACTTAAAATATTTAGTGCATGAAACTTAAAAAAGAGAAAAATAATTAGAAAATATTTTCCAGCAATTAGAAAAGAATAAAAACATTTATACATAATTTAAATTTTTTTGTAACTACTCAGCCTACCAAAAATCAGGGTTCTGGTGCAAAAATAATATTTTCTCAGTTTGACACTATAATTTTCACCTTTAGGTGTCATTTTCTTCTTAATGAAAATGAGTAACTTTCCGAATTATGATGTGGTTTTTAATGATTTTGTGAAAAAGTCAGACTAAATAAACTCAGAATTTCGTTGGGTTATGTCAAGTCTACGGGTGCTAAGGAATTCTCCAGCTACAGTTGAACCTATCAAACGTCCAGCACCCGTTAACTTGACAGAACCTTAAAAACATAGATATAAGATAGTGAATTGGAAATACGCAGAGGTTTAAATGTAAACCTCAGTGTTTATGCTATTTTTTCAAATCCCGACATTTATCTATAAAAGGTTGGTATTTCAGGGATATTACCCTCTTTTGTTGAGGTTTTTCGCCTAATTTTTGACGAAAAATGCCAACGTTTAAAGACTATGTTGGTACACAGATTCTTGTAAAACCTATGTAAAACAGGGGAATTATGGTTGTATTTACTCATTTTTTGAAGTAAAAAAGGCAATTATGCATAGGTTTTACCACAAAACTTGTGCATGGATAACTTCAAAAATACACAGATTTTACAGCAAAACCTATGCGTAACTCGTGAATTTTCTCAAATTGCTCATTTCTATCTTTAGAGTCTTTCATTGTGA
>NZ_JAVKPK010000137.1:0-2218 GCF_031461075.1 Methanosarcina baikalica
ATATATGGCAATTTTATTTCAGTCGAATACCCCGCTAGCTTGCTGCGGGGTGCGCCAGCGCAACTTTGATTAATGGATAAAAAATAAGAAGCTCTTAACAATTTAGATCGAGCTGTAAATATTGAAGGATCGTACAAGGATAAAGCAAAAAATTATCCAGATTTCAAAGAATTATGGAATAATGAAAGTTTCCGAAAGATTGCTTCATTAAATCCCATCAACCTTTATTTCTTTAAAACCTTAATCTCCGAACTTAACCCTTAACTCAAAACTTAATTCCTTAAAACCAAGTTTCTCAGACCTTAACCTTCTCCAAAACTTGGCTGTTAAGAGTGAAGGGCTTATTACTTTTGGAGTTTTTCACGAGAAGTTTAACCGCAGTTGCAAGTTACAGGGTTCAAAGGGCACCGCTAAAATATTTTTTGGTGGCTCTCAGCTTTAATCAGTCTTTAATAAGCCTTTCCTGAAGTTGTGGTAGCTGATCAATGATTCAGGGCTGCATAAATCATATATTTTATATTTGTTTATTTTCCAGCCTGAACTCAATGATTTGCATTACAAGATCCATAGTAAGCCTTACAACCTCTTCGACTTTATCTATGGAAACAAAATCAAGGGTATCCTCTGCTGTATGAAACAGATCATAAGTGCCTGTAGAACTTATTGCAATACTTGGAACCTTTCTCATCCAAAAAAAAGTGTGGTCACTTGAAGGCCAGGGATCTACTTGAATGACTCCCGAGTATTTTTTTTTTGAACGCATTGCAGTATCAACAAACTGTTTTGAGCATTCAAAAAATGCGATATTGCTTGTAGAGGAATAATGCCCAATACCATCTAGATTTATTGCAGCTATCATGTTCTCGAAATTCTGTAAGTTTTTTTCCGTATACAGTATTTCTCCGAGTGCATAATATTCTTCCCCATTGAAAGCTACAAATTCAATATCAAATGGCATATTTGCATTATTTAAAATATTTTTCAGTAAATCTTTTAATAATTCTGCAACGGTAAGAAGTGCTGAAACTCCTGAGGTATTATCGGAAGCCCCATCAGTCCCATATTTGGTATCAAGATGTGCACAGAGGACAAGTTTCTCTTTTCCGTTTATTCCGTATTTACCCACTACATTTGCAGCATGGCTAGCTTCAAGATCACTTTTTATATTTAAGTTGAGATTTTTCCCTGCATTTTTCAATAATCTCATTCCGTCAATCGCTGAAATTGTGACGGATGGGATTTCGAAGTCCCAGTCCTCTAGGATGGGAACAGTGCTTGCCGTCCGGTGGCTTACAGCAATTATGGCAAGCGGTTTTTTTGCTTCAAGAAGCCCAATTATTCTTTTATGCTCCTCAGGATTGTACACATTATTATTTTTGGCAGCTAAAGGTGTCTGTGTTAGTTCTCCATAAATTATCGCGATTTTGTCTCTGAAATCTCCATTTTCCAGTTCAAAGATATTGCCTGCAGCTGTGAAGCCTGCCTCTACATTGCATGAGTTTGAGTAAGTATTGGCAATTGCTGTAACCCTTTCTTTCCCGCAGAATAGTTCGATTTTTTCACATTTCCAGCCTTTACAGGCGTATTCTTGTCTCTCTGTCTGAAGCCCGAGCTCTTCAAATATCCTCGAGATATATACCTCAGCTTTATGGTTGTTTGAAGTTCCAATTGGCCTGCTCCCTATTTTGCTGCACAGTTCGTTTAAATGTCTGGTTATGATTGACTCATAATTCTGCATTTATGCCTTTTCTCCGATTTTTTGGTTTCTGGAACTCAATAGTAAGGAACTTTTAAAATAAAGAGGTTTTGTTATCTCTTTTCAATAATATTCTAATTTTCTTATGGAACTCTGTGAGTGAAAAGCAAGGTCTACCAAAACAAGGCGTTACTTATGAATACAGAAAACTTTAAAAAAATTATGAAAAATACATTAAAAAAGAAAATACGCTGTGTAATGAAGGTTATTTTGCTTCTTCTAATGGAAACCAAAACATGGTGGTTAAGGGTGAAAGGCTTGTCACTTTGGGCGTTTTGTTTCATATAATATATTTCACATACCTAATCACGTAAATATATGTAGAAACGAATCTAAAAGGCCAGGACTATCGCTTGGGATAAGGATAGATATTTCCGGAGATTGCTTGCCGAAGGACCAGCTGCACATTAAGAATCAGCGGATCGAAAAGCTAAACGAGAATATGCATAAGCAAGCGGTCCA
>NZ_JAVKPK010000138.1:0-1783 GCF_031461075.1 Methanosarcina baikalica
AATTATTAGTATAATCTTTGTAAATAACCTTCAAAGCCATAGCTTTAGTGGGCACCTTCCTGGTAGGGTAGAAGAAGTATTAGCTAGATATCTGATCTTCCATCCATTTGTTAAACGCATTGACAAAAGCGAGAGTTAGTAGGATAAGTAGCCTGCTAACTCTCAAAGAACCAAAACCGAAACCGTAGGTAACAGTATTAAGAGTTTATCTGGTACCGGTATCATTCGCTTTAATTATTCGCCTTTAATTGGTAAAAATGGTATGCGTACGGTTTCCAGGTATCTTTTATGGTTCCATTATCAACATTCACGGTTCTGTTCTCCCATAAGACATCATACGTTCCGTTTGGCACGCCGTTAATTGTTGCATTATTTGCCTTACTGTTTGCTTCAGTAAAATCAAGCATACTTGACGATGCAACTAATTCTCTACCGTCTGCATCAGTAAATATATAGGCAGTAACCGCATCGATTGTGCCACCTGGATCTGAAGTTATATTTGTCCTGCCGCTAGTTACGTTTGTTGTCAGAAGTTTCCGGTTGCCGTTCATAATCCAGGGCCAAACCTGTTCATATCTCGGCCTAAAGTTAGCCCATCCGGTATAGCTTGGAGTACCTGCTGCGTATTTATAAGCATATGAAAAAACACCCTGCGCTCCACCTAAAATTCCCATCACAATCTGACTTTCATGACGATCAGCCACTTTTTGCACAGTACTCAAATCCGGATCGGAAGCATTCACCTCAATAGCCTGACCAAATGCTTCTGTTGTTACATATACTGTTCTTCCTGCATTTTTCCAATTAGGAGCATTGGCGATAAGATTACCATATACCCAAGCATGTGGACGTTCAGGATGAAATTTTGTGTAAGTAGTGAAATAACAGACATCCAGCCCTGGAATAAATTTTTCATTATCAGGTCCAGTCTGCATATCACCTAAATAATCTCCAGCAACAGCATTGGGGAAGTATTTCTTCATAGCCGTGCGCATGGTGATAAGCGTTGAAGGACTTCCTTCCTCGTCAGGGAAATATACACCATAGAAATCATTATCAGTAACACCCCTATCCTTTATTGATTTCCAGAAGCTTTCAGAAGCCATTTGTGGGCCGCTAGTAGCTACGAAATATTTTGAAATTCCCAACTGTTTGCCTTTATTAACGTTATCAACAAACTGTTGTGGAGTTATAGAAGTTCTCCATCCAAGGTGAACAAGCGTAGCAGCATCTGTTAAAAATTGAGTACCAGTTTCCCATCCCATCATCCCATATGCCGGGGCGGTACCACGCGGATACGGAAATTCATTATTTGTCGATGAGTCATTATGCGAAGCATTTTGTTCGCTGGATGCCAGTGCAGCAGATGAGCCAAAAATCAAAAAACAAACCAGGAATACTGAAGTCAAAAATGTGAAGTATAAATTATCTTTATTTTTCATCTATTTCCATCCCCCATTTTCCATCTTCTATTTGGCCATGTATTTGAGTTATTCAGTGATCTTTATAATTATGAGATAATATTTATAATTACAGGTGCATGCTCTATTGATAAGAGCCTTTCAGAAAAGTTAACAATGGCATGTTGTAAAAGCTGGTAGTTCCTAATATTCGGTGGGTCTTATTTCCAAAATGAGTTTAGTACTTTTCAGTGTTTTTGTTTCTCAACTCTGTGAAGTTCACGGGAGCAGATTTGCTTCGTGCATGAAAATGCAAACATTCGTTACATTAAACGCTAAAGTTCCAGCAGAGATATTGTTTTATGTATGTAAGGATAATTCAT
>NZ_JAVKPK010000139.1:0-1776 GCF_031461075.1 Methanosarcina baikalica
GTATCCTCTTCAAATTTTATGGGTTTTCAATCGCAGGAAACATATAATTGTTTCTCCATTTCCTCTTATCATATTTTGGAGCAAAAAAATGGATCTTGAAACCCTCAAGGAATTGCTGGCATCATTGGATATTAATCCTGATGAAATTCAGGATGAAAGATATGCCACATCTTTTCGCATTCTGTTTTCTGTCATTGAAAAACAGAACGAAGAGATCGAATTCCTCAAGGCAGAGAATCAAAAACTTCGAGACGAAATCAACCTACTCAAAGGTGAACAAATCAAACCTAATATTCGTGGCTCTAAAAAGAATGATGACATTTCTTCTGAAAAAGAGAGACGAAAAAGACGTTTTCCATAGAGCAAGAAATCTAAATCAAAACTGGATAAAATAGAGATTCATCGAATTGAGACTTGTAAAGTTGATAGGTCCGTTTTACCCATCGATGCATATTCTAAAGGTTATAGGGACGTAATAATTCAGGACATTTCCATAAAACCTATGAACACCAACTTCAGGATAGAGATTTTTTATTCTCCTTCTTCTCACAAAACATATTCAGGTGAACTTCCAGGTAGTATCAAAGGTGAATTTGGCCCTGGAATCAGATCTCTTATAATAACTCTTAACCATGTTGCTAATGTTTCAGAGCCCAAAATACATGAGTTTCTGAAAAATATTGGCGTTCATATATCCAAAGCCACTATTTCTCGAATTTTGACAAAAAATGCTGATGTATTCCATCAGGAGAAAGCTGAGATTTTTCTTGAAGGTCTAAAAGCTACGCCTTATCAGCAGATAGATGATACAGGTACAAGAGTTAATGGTGACAATCACTATACTCAGATCCTTTGTAATCCTTATTATGCTGCCTATTTTACAGTTCCCAACAAGAGTCGAGAAAATATTTTAGATGTACTTTTATGTGGAAAAGAAAAAACGTACCGCTTTAATGATGAAGCATTTGACCTGATGGAAACGTTTAATGTTTCCCAAATATGGACGGAAAAGCTCTCTTCTGTTAAAAACAAAATATTCAGTGACGAAGAAATACGTCGAAAACTGGATTATTTGTTCTCGGTTAATGGATATAAAACTACTAAGAAGAAAGTTCTTGAAGCCTGTGCAATTGCAGCATATCATCAAAGTACAGACATACCTGTGGTTACCACACTTCTGAGTGATGACGCACGTCAATTCAAGCAAATTGCATATCATCATGCTCTTTGTTGGATTCATGATGGAAGAAACTACAAGAAATTGAGGCCAATAGTACCTTACCATAAAGAAAAGCTGGAAGCTTTTCTGGACAGATACTGGGACTTTTATGGGGAACTCTGTGAATTTAGAGAAAATCCAGATTCAGAGATCGCGAAACAATTATCCACGAAGTTTGATCAATTGTTTTCGACTATAACAGGGTATGAAAAGCTGGATGAAAGAATCTGTAAAACAAAAGAGAACAAGGAACATCTCTTGAAGACATTGATTTTACCAGAGGTACCGCTGCATAACAATGCAGCAGAGTTAGCGGCAAGAGCAAAGGTCAGAAAAAGAGACGTGAGCCTGCAAACCATAACAGATGAAGGAACAAGGGCAAACGACACATTTATGACGATTGTTCAGACAGCAAAGAAACTGAGTGTAAGTGCATATGATTACATATTTGATAGAGTGAGCAACACGTTTGAAATGCCGTCTCTAGCAAAACTGATCAGAGAAAAAAGCTCATTGAGTTGAAAGTAAGAGCTTTCCACTCAATTTGAAGAGGATAC
>NZ_JAVKPK010000014.1:0-63967 GCF_031461075.1 Methanosarcina baikalica
CAAAGAGCACTTATTTTTATATAACTGTCAAAGCCAGGTTATAAATCGTCTATCTCTTATTCTAAAAAAAATGTTCGCTTCGAGATCGAAAAATTGTATTCTTAAGTATTATCTAAAGTTGAACGACTGAAAAGGAAGTTTAATACGCTTTTAAATTCGAAAATACGTCCTAACAGAGAAGTGAGCCCGCTAAGATTCGAACTCAGGACCTCGCCATGTGAAGGCTTCAGCAACTCGAGACTTGATGCCAGTGATGATCTTACCTCATTCTTATCAAAGGTACCAAATATTTCAAATCTATTTTCCTATTTATCTCCTTTCAGATGTCAAGGAAACTAATACCTGAGGTCATGTTTTAATAGTATAACCCTCTCAGGACACATAATCTGCGAGCGCATAAAATAATTGCAATCATTACAAAGCAGTTGTTAGTTAACAAGCAGGAATAAGCAGGAAGTATTGTTATGACTGAACGACAGGTTGAAAGCGTACTTATCGAAATTCCGAAAGGAAGCCGGAACAAATATGAGTATGATAAGGAAAAGAAAGTGATTAAATACGACAGGATGCTTTTTTCTTCAATGGTATATCCATCGGATTATGGTTTTTTCCCGGAGACTCTGGCCCTTGACGGTGACCCTTTAGATGCCATGGTTTTGACATGGGAACCTACATTTCCGGGATGTGTAATAGATGTACACCTTGTGGCATTGTTTGACATGGAAGATGATAAAGGAAGAGATCAAAAAATACTCTGTGTTCCAAAGAATGACCCAATGTGGAATTATATTGAGACAGTTGACCAGGTTCCGCCTCATCTATTTAAGGAAATTACTCACTTCTTCCAAACTTACAAGAATTTAGAGGACAAACGAGTGAAAGTTATCGGTTGGAAAAGCCTCGAAACAGCAGTCACTATACTCGAGGAAGCTAAATCCCGATATATTGAGCAGAAGAAATAATGTAATCCGTGGGTGTAATCAAGGAGTTATCATTTTGCTTTTACGTCTGGGGGGACGTAAAAAGTATAATTGCCAGAAGGTATAATTTATTAAAAACAATATGAAATTTGTAAAAAAGTAATGGATATTTGCAAAAATCTCTGTAAAAAAGACAGTGGGCTCGCTGAGATTCGAACTCAGGACCTCTGCCGTGTGAAGGCTGAAGCATGCGATGTACGCACCATTATTGACGAGCTAAATCCTGTGACCTTTCTTTCTCATTAAATAAGGACTCAAATCGCCAGAATATTGTTGAACAAAAGGCTAATGCTCTTAACAATATCTGAGCTGAACATAAGGACAAATTCAAAGCTGGTAAAATGAAAAATCCAGAGTAAGGCACAGATGATTAATGTGCCTAAATGATACGAGTTTTTGACAATATGAGTCCTGCAATAATTAAGATTAAAACACAGAAATAACTCATATAAGTAGACCCTACATTCGGTACATTACTACTTGGAAATGATACATTCACATTTTCACATACAGTGCCATAAGTTTGAGACTGCGCACGAATTCTCACAGTGTACGTATTTCCAAGATGATTAGTGACTATAAAAGAGTCAGTTACCACTCCTATAGAGTTACTTACTTTGTCATTAGTACCTGAGATTCCAGAAGGTACAAATGTTTTTCCACTACTCATAGTACCCAATACAAAAGTCAGGTTGCTAGATTGTGATGAAGAATCATAATAGCTTGCATTAATATAAGCTGCTGTATTGTTTATCTGTTTAGATGTACAATTTGCACTAATCACAGTCTGCATTGCAGGTATTGCAGCGGTATCACCTGCAGGTATTGTAATAGTATATTGATCCAAATTAGGTGTCACTTTTTTAGTGTACTTTTGTCCAGCTGGAGTAATTAGTACAATTTCATATGTAACATCTTGAGTCAAATGGAAACTTACTCTACTGTCTTTATTTGCCCAAGCACAAAAATTCGGTTTTTCATTATTTGGGTCATTATTTGGTGTATAAATTTGAACTTCACATCCAGGAATCTTTTCATTTGAATTAGTTAAAATATCTAAATGTACATAGTGTGGCATACAATAATCAGGTGCTTTAGCCATTTTCAAATTCATTTCTGTGTTTGTACCTGTCACATTTACTGGTAATTCAGGACTGTTAAGATAGCCTGTTGCTGAAGCAGTTAAACAATACATGCCTTTTCCACTGTTAACAGTGAACTGATAAAGCCCATCAACATCAGTAATTTGAGTATCATTCCACGTATTATTTGATAATGTTACTACAGCACTCTGAATAGGTTGACCTGTAATTGCATCTGTTAAGTATCCAAATATACCAGAATTAACCGCACCCGATGTTTTACCATTTACTGTGAACAAACTTACAGGACTGTTGTACACCCATGAATTATGAATGTCATCGTGTGCACTGATTTTTATGGCAAACGGTCCATTGTAACTTATTGGTACATTTGCAGACGTTTGTGAAGTATTAAGACTATATATTAAGTGAGAAGGATCGAATTTTGATGTACTGTTGTATACCTTGATAGAATAACCGGTTGCGTTTAAATATGTCCAGCTTATACTTACATATCCGTTAACAGTTGAAATTGTACTGCAATGGGTTGGAAAAGTAACAGAAGGTGCTACAGAACCATTGTAAACCGGTAAATTTCTTGTACCATTGTCTGCAACATACCCATAATCTTTTGTACCCTTGGCGCTTGAATAGGAGCTAGTTTCAGTATTGCCAGTTGATCTAATATTCATGCCATTAATTCCTTTATATATAGGACTGTTATAGAATATATTATTTGAAACAGTACCTTTGCCTGAACAAGCCCCATCAGCTGGGTCTTGATAAATTGTATTTAATTGAAGGGTTGAAAATATATTGTTATGAATATTAAGGCCTGTTACATTACCTCCCATTACTTCTACACCAGCATTACCAGAACCGGTATCAGTGTAGAAAGTATTCTTGTAAATTTGAACATTTTTCGTGTTATGAATTTTAATGCAAGAATTTATAAAAGTGCCCCAGCAATTATTAAATATTGAAATTCCATCACCTGCTGACCATGCATCAAAACTGTCATGACCGGGTTTACACACCGTATTATAAACCTGAACGTTGCTGGTATTTTTTTTACAGTGAATAAAGTCCCCCATACTATATTGCATTTTTAAGTCATGGATAACTACATTTGAACAGCCAGACAAAAGAACTCCTTTTTCATACTCTCTATATTTGTTGCTTGCTGCATGCATTTTACTTAACGATCCCCAACCCCCATCAATTAAGAAATTTGAAATTTCAATATCAGAAATACCTTTACATTCAATAATATTTTGAGTTGCAAAATTAGAACCAGGATTGTCACAATAGATTACCGTCGCACCAATCCCATTTCCGTTAAGGGTTACCCCTGATTTCATAATTATGGGTGAACTTATGTGAAATGTGGTTGATGCAAGCTGTACAGTGTCCCCTGAATCCGCTGATTGTATGGCAGCGTTAATAACATTTTGGTCGTCTGAGCCTGTAGGATTAAAGGAAGTTCCTGGGCCTACATTGATAATTGCACCTGAACAATTTGTTGAAAAAAAACAGATAAATAAAAACAAAGGAATAAAAATATATTTAGCTTTCACACTTATCACTAATCTTTCTATGGCTCTACTCTCTAATATTTCTTATGTTATCTGCCTTGTTTTATTCTCAAAGTTAAAGGACAAGTTTTAAAATTAGTTACTAAACAAAGAAATCCTACCTCGAAGCAAGAATAGAAACATTAAAAAAGCTCTATACGCATCTAGAACAGGAAAACGAGACTAATAAAGAGAAGTGGGCCCGCTGAGATTCGAACTCAGGACCTCCGCCGTGTGAAGGCGACGTCATAACCGTCTAGACCACGAGCCCACAGATTGCATTTGAAAATTAATAAGGGTTAAGCAACCATAAAATAGAAGTTCTTATGTATAAGCTTATCGCTTGTTAACCACATTAGGGGCTTCCCTGATATGTTATGTTATTATTTTTTATGTTTTTTCGTCCTGGTTTCCAGTCAATTTATCTGAGTAATTTTTACATGGTCAATAAAGTAAATAAGTAATAACTGTGAATGAATGTAGAAATAATTTAAGTTCGGGTCAAAATGATAGAACTCATAAAAATCCTCTTCAGCATGCCCTTTTTGCTTTATTCGTGTTATTCGGACCTGGATTCCCGCAGGGTCTCAAATAAAGTCTGGAAATACATGCTTACTTCAGGGTCCGTGTTTGTATTCTATGAACTTTTTACAGACGGCGTTTCCCACCTTATACCTCTTCTTTTTTCGGGAATTATTGTTTTTACTGTAGTTTATATTCTCTTCCAGCTTGGGGCTTTCGGGGGCGGGGATGCAAAAGGGCTGATAGTGCTTTCCATCCTTTTTCCTTCCTACCCGGTTTTTAGTTTTTCAGGAAAAATGTATCCCCTACTCGGGTTTCCTCCTGTAGGGCTTTTTACATTCACGGTCCTGGGAAATGCCCTCCTGCTGACGACTCTTGTTCCCCTCGGAATGTTCTGCTACAACCTCCTGCATTTCTCGCCTGAGATGGTCAAAACGCCTCTTTACATGTTTATAGGATACAGAACTGAGGTCTCTTCTCTGAAATATAAGAAACATGTTGGACTGCTTGAGAGGTTTGAGCTTGACGAACGCGGAAGTCTTAAAAAAGGGTTTGCCCGGACAGGGCTTAACTTCGATGCAAACCAGAGACCAGAACTTGAAGAGTATCTGAAAAAAGGATTGATTGAAAAAGATATATGGGTTACTCCTGGCTTGCCGTTCATGCTTTCAATTACAGCGGGCTTTATAACTGCTGTCATTTCCGGGGATTTGATATTTTATGCTGTCATGCGCCTGATGGTAGGCTGAATTAAGGGCTGAATAAAGGCAGAATCGAATTATCTCCGAAAACTGTTATCTGATTTTTTCTGTTACAGTTTCCGGTCTCTGGTTCCATTTATTTTCACCTGTTCCAGCCGATGCACGAGCTTCACCTGCAACATAGGGTCCAATGGTTCTACAGGAACCACACGTTCTATATGAATTATTGGTTCCATCAGAATCACACGCTCTATCGGAATCACAGCCTCTGCCGAATTCAGCAGCCTCTCTGCAGGTCTAAATCATGTTTATCTTTTAAATTATATTTACCTTTCTTGCACGACAAGCAGTCCGTAGAGAATTGTTTCCGGAACAGGTGGATTTTCAGGAGTGCCTTTTGCGATCCTTTCTTCAGGATAGCCGAGGTTTTCGCAGGTATAAAGTTCAGCTTCTATTCCCAGTTCTTTCAGAATATCTGCAACCTCAAAGGAGCCAAACGTCTCTTCAGGAAGTAAGAAGATATTTCTCCCGTTCTTCAGTTCCCGGATGAGTTCGGCTTTTGCTGGCTCAAATTCCCTACCATGGGCTGTGATTGCACATAGTTTAGTCAGGTTCACTTTCGTGCGTGCACATGCCACCTGCATTGAAGAAATCCCGGGAATCACTGTATCTTTTTCCCCTGCAAATTTCCCGAGCCCTGAAAACATAGGGTCTCCTGTGGATAAGACTACTGCATCTGCTGGCAAGAGGTGAAGTGACTTATAGTCCTTAATTGGCTTTGCTTCACAGGTAATATACTCCTGTGCAAGTTCAAGGGCTCTTTTTGCGCCATAAATTACAGACGCTTTCCTTATGGCCTTTATTCCTTCTTCCGTGAGCATTCTGGGCCCGACTCCAACTCCTACTACAATCATTCTCTTTTTTCCCCTTCACATGTTTAAGTCTTTTAAATTTCACTTTTCCCGTATGACTTTTAATGTGTAATCTCTTCAGCTTTTTCAGTTTAATTCTTCAGTTTTTTCGTTTAACTCTAACTTTTGCCGTCCATCAGGATAGACCCATCTCTGTCAATTACTATGATTCTTGCGCCTTTCCCTTTCCCGATTGCCATCTCGAAGGCTTCTTTCAGGCGCTCGTGTTCAGGCGCTTTTTCAAGCATCTCGACGACAGTTACGTATCCGCTGTCTTCAAGCATGCCCGGGTTTCCCCATTTAAGGACAAGGCCCGGAAGCCCGAAGATAATGATATCCCCTGATGCATGATCAAGCCCTTCCGATATCCTGCTTCCGACCATAACTACTGTATAATCAGGAAAAAGCATGTGAGAGTAACGCATTCCTATTCGGCCTGTAGTCAGGACCACCCTGTCTGTACATCGGATAAGATCTCCTTTCGTCTCTCCGAGGTGGTCGTTCCAGGGTTCAACAAAACCCGTACTGCCGAGGACAGAAATCCCGCCTTCCACTCCTATCCTGCTGTTCAGAGTCTCCTTTCCGACCCTTTCCCCGTCAGGAATTGAGATTGTAACCTCGGCTCCTTTCAGGCCCAGTTCTTCTACGGCTTCCTGTACTGCGGCTTTTATCTGTTCCATTGGTTTCGGGTTAATAGCCGGCTGGCCTTTAGGAACCTGGAGCCCGTCCCTTCTAACAATTCCGATGCCATTTCCCCCGTAAATTCGGACTTCTTCGGCTTCCCTGGCTTCACCCACAAACTCAAGCCCCCTGGTAATGTCGGATTCGTGGTCGTTTTGGATCTTTTTTACGACTGCATGCCCTGGAGAGGATTCGCTGACATCGAGCTGAGCCCTCAGTCCTACAGGAGTCGGGACGGATACTCTGTCTACCTTTTTCTTAAGAGAAAGGACAGCGGCTTTTGCAGCAGCACTGGCTGTAGTTCCTGTAGTGTACCCTCGTTTGAGGACAGACCCATCACTCAGAACCACAATCATTCCGGATGCTACTTGTGTTTCAAGCTCTTCCCTGGGTAGCCCGGAACGGATAATCCATTCTTCAGGGATCTTGAAATTGTTAACAGGATCTATCATGGAAGAATACTCGGAGGTTTTTTATTATAAATGTATTGACGTGAAAATCGGAAAAGAGCCCAATCGATTTCCGCTCGAATTTTGCTTCGGGATCACAGAAAATCGGAGATTTTCTGGGAGTTGCGATGTAATTAATCGCAACAACACGGGGTTCATTTCACTGCACCCCCCGAATTGAGCCTCTGGAGTACGCTGTCCTTCTCGCTGCGGAGAGGACTAATTTACAAAATTACAGTTTTGCCATGTTTTTCGTTATTATGGTGTTTTGATTGGGTTTTTCCACGCACGTCTGTGTTTTTCGTAGTTATGAAACCTGTAGTAAAACCTGTGGTGATTTAAGTGTAAATACTTACATTTTAACTATAATTAGGTTTATAAGTGTAATTAATTCGTGAGTTTACTATAATGAAGCCGTGGAATTCCAGTAGAAATTCAGCTAAAAAGAGGTAGTAGAGAATAAAAAGCCCTGTTTTAAGAAATGTTTAGCCGATAGAAAGTGTTCAGTCACTGATTGAAAATAATTGGTAAATGATAGAGAAAAGTTATTGAATTACTATTTATTAATATTTATTGGATTGTAAAAGGTTGTCCGGAAATAAACAGATTACAGAATTTTAGAAAAGATGTGGCATCATTCCCGGAGTTGGGATTTTGTTTTTGTGGAAATTGGGGTTTTTCCTGAATTCTGGAACGATTGGGGTGCGTTCCTTGTTGGAATTTGGATTTGGGGTTGGTGTGTGAAAAATAGCTTTGTGGAATGATGCCTAATATAGGTATCAGTACTTGCCTGACACCCACTACTACATCTTAAGTTATATTATATAAATGTATAGGAAACTCATAGCCGTGTTTCGATATAGAAGTACATCGATTGATCGCGAATATATTGCCTATATTGCCTATATATCCTCTATCTATTCTCTATATATTTATTTACGGGC
Source organism: Methanosarcina baikalica (assembly GCF_031461075.1). Taxonomy (NCBI): domain Archaea; kingdom Methanobacteriati; phylum Methanobacteriota; class Methanomicrobia; order Methanosarcinales; family Methanosarcinaceae; genus Methanosarcina; species Methanosarcina baikalica. The sequence goes on from NZ_JAVKPK010000014.1 coordinate 7,845, forward strand.
CGCGTATTCTAACCGCAATGAAACAACTTCCTCTTCGAAATATATGTTTATCTTACCTAAAGTATCTGGAAAACACGGGAAAAACCACACCGATTACTTTTTCCGAGTCCCAGCCAATTTTACTGGATCCTTGCAAACATACGGTCCAGTTCTCCTTTCGTAAATGTGACCACAGTGGGCCTTCCATGAGGGCAGGAGTAGGGATTTTCAGCTTTTTTGAGCTGTTCTATCAGCTCTTCCATCTGCCTGGGATTACAGGCTGCTCCTCCTTTGATTGCTGCCCTGCATGCAAGGGTCTTGCAGACTTTTTCCGAAATCCCTGTATCCTTTTTAACTTTTCCTGAAGCTAGAAGGTCAGAGATTACGTCATGGACAATTTCCGGATTCTCAAGCCTGCCGAAGACCTCAGGCACAAAGGTGACCACATAAGTATTATCCCCGAACTCCGAGATTCCGAAGCCGCACTCTTCCAGATAAGGAATGTATTCTTCCATGAGCACTTTTTCTTTAGGGGTAAGGTCTATGGTTACAGGAGTAATCAGCTCCTGCACCCTGGACTGTTTCATTCTCAAAACCTGCTCATAAAGAATTCTCTCGTGAGCTGCATGCTGGTCAATAAGCACAAGGTCTTCTCCTTTTTCGGCAAGGATATACAGTTTAGAGACCTGTCCTATAATCCGCAGGTCTTCAAGAGGGTCCGTATTTGGTTTTATTTTCGGCTTTTGCCTCTCTTCTGTATTTATTTTTTCTTTTTCTCCCTCTCCTTCGTTCTCTTTTTCTTTCTGTTTTTCCTTCTCTCTTTTACTATCCTGCTCCTTTTCTCTCAGGATTTCCTGCGCTCCGCCCTCTCCGGTAAAGTTCAGAAGGCGCTCTGATTTCTTTAACTTTCGTTCGGTATCTTTTACTGGATAGGTGTAGGTTTCGGCCTTTTCTCTCAAGATTTTGCCGCTTTCAGAAACCCTGGCTTTTTCCGAAACCTCTGTTTCCTTTCCAGTTACTTTTATTTGGAAGGTTTCCGGAGACTCTGATACCTGTAATCTGCCTGAAGAACCTGAAACTTCAAAGGTTTTCTGAGAAGCTCTGTCCCTTTTTTCCCTAATCTCGGGTACTAGAGCATGTTCGGAGAGAACCTTCTCAATCGCTGATGTGACTATGTTCCCAAGTTCTTTTTCCCGGCTGAAGCGAACCTCGGCTTTGCGGGGATGCACATTCACATCCACTTCTGCGGGATCAAGAATAAGGGAGAGTACTGCCACAGGATAACGTCCTTTTGGGATCTTGGTGTAGTACCCCTCGCGAATAGATTTACTGATACCTCTTGAAGCTACTGGGCGGGTATTTACGAAAAGAAAAAGCTGATCACTGTCTCCTCTGGTGGTTTCAGGCTTTGAAATGTATCCCCGAATCTCAAAGTCTTCTGTCCGATATTCCAGGGGGAGCATTGAACGAGCGGTATCTGGTCCCAGAAGATTCACAATACTCTTAAAAAGATCGCTTGATCCCGCGTTTCGGAGGACTGGTTTTCCTTCACTTAGCAGAGTAAAGGAAATATCCGGATTTGCCAGAGCAAGCTGCGTGACGGTATCGGTAATATGAGCAAGTTCCGTACGGTCACTTTTCAAGTATTTCCTCCTTGCAGGGGTGTTATAAAAAAGGTCTTTTAAATATACTGAAGTGCCTGGAGCCGCGCCTGCATCCGAGGTATCCAATACCTTTCCTCCATGGATTACTATCTTAGTGCCTGTAATTTCTTCCAGAGGTCGGGTAAGAATTTCCACCTTTGCAATGGCTGTAATAGAGGAAAGAGCTTCTCCCCTGAAACCCATTGTAGAAACAGTATCCAGATCTTCGATCCGCGTGAGTTTGCTTGTTGCGTGTTTTTTGTATGCAACAAGGGCATCACCCCTACTCATTCCGCAGCCATTGTCCCGGACAAGAATGGAGTTTTTTCCGCCTTTTTCAACTTCGATCCGGATATCGGTAGCCCCTGCATCGATTGAGTTATCTATCAGCTCCTTTACTACGGATGCAGGGCGTTCTATTACTTCTCCTGCTGCAATTTTGTTTATTGTATCCTTATCAAGGATTCGGATTTTATTTCCCTGTACTTTCCCCTTCACTTCAACAAGTTCTTCCATAATTCCTTTACTCCGTCCAGACCAGAAAAATATCCCTTTGAACATCCTGTAAAAATCCTTCAGATGCCCTTTAAAACCCATTTAATAGTCATTTAAAAGCCCTTTAAATATTTTTGGTCCCTTTAATCGAGCAGCCTTTTCAATTCGTGGAGTTTATTCAGGGCTTCTATGGGCGTCATTTTCTCCACATTCAATTTTCTCAGAGCTGCTTCCACAGAATCAGACCTGCTCGCCGGTGCAGGATTTGCGCCACTTCCGGGGTCAAAAAGCATCATCTGTGTATAGCGTGCTGTTGCTTTGCTTTTTCTTTTTTTTCCATTTTCGCTATCTTCGGCATCCTCAAGCATGTTTTCCTTTTCGAGTTCCTTGAGAATTTCGTTTGCCCTGTCGATAACCTTTTCCGGGACTCCTGCAAGCCTTGCAACATGGATCCCGTAACTCCTGTCTGTCGCCCCTGGTACGATTTTTCTCAGGAAGACGAGTTCATGACCTTCTTCTTTTACCGCGATATGATAATTTTTGACCCTTTTCAATTTCTCTTCAAGGGCTGTGAGCTGATGGTAATGTGTTGCAAATAGCGCCCTTACTCCGACTTTTCCTCTGTTATGCAGGAACTCCACAACAGATTTTGCAATACTGTACCCATCATAAGTACTGGTTCCCCTGCCGATTTCGTCAAGAAGCACAAGGCTTCTGGGAGTTGTATTGTTCAGGATATTTGCAAGCTCGACCATTTCCACCATAAAGGTACTCTGTCCGCTTGCGAGGTCATCGAAAGCCCCTATTCTTGTAAAAACCTGATCAATAATCCCTATGGAGGCATGGGATGCAGGAACAAAAGAGCCTGCTTGAGCCATAATAGCTATGAGGGCAGTCTGGCGCATATAGGTGGACTTTCCTGCCATATTCGGGCCAGTTACCAGCAAAAACTGGTTTTCCTTGCAGTCCATTTCGGTATCGTTGGGGACAAAACCTCCCGGTAGGGTATTTTCAACTACCGGATGCCTTCCATCCCGGATAAGGATCTTGCAGTTGTCTGTAAGCTGAGGCCTGATGTAATTGTTATTTTCTGCAACTTCAGCCAGGTCTGTAAGGACATCAAGAACTCCTATCCATTCGGCTGTTTCCTGGAGTTCTCTCGAATGGGCTGATAGAGTCTGCGTAATTTTCATAAATATTTCGTATTCAAGAGCCTTTGCTTTGTCATTAGCTGTTAGGATGAGGCTTTCTTTTTCCTTGAGTTCAGGCGTGAAAAAGCGCTCTGCATTTGCCAGGGTCTGTTTTCTGATGTAATCTTCAGGTACCTGGTTGCTGTTGGCATTGGTTATTTCTATATAATATCCAAAGACCTTGTTGTATCCAACCTTCAGGGACTTTATCCCGCTTTTCTCTTTCTCTTTCTGCTGAAAAGTTGCAATCCACCGCTTGCTGTTGCTGGCAATGTCCCTGAGTTCATCAAGTTCTGCATTGTATCCTGGCTTTATCATTCCCCCTTCCCTAACTGAGACAGGGGGCTCGTCAACTATTGCTTTTTCTATCATTTCAGCCAGATTTTCAAGTTCCGAAAAGGCTGCAAGCCTCTCTGCAATCTCTTTTAATAGTCCAGACCCGATTTTTTCCATCAGCGAATCCCGGACAGGAGGTAAGGCGTCCAGGGATCTTTTTAGGGCTATGAGATCCCTTGCGCTTGAGTTTCCATATACTACCCTGCCCACGAGGCGTTCTATGTCCCTCACTTCTGAAAGCCAGTTTCGGATATCGTAGCGGAGCAGGGGGGTTGCTGCCAGTTCTTCTACGGCATCTAGCCGGAGATTTATCTTTTCTACGGAAAGTAGAGGCTTTAAAAACCATTTCTTCAGGGTACGGCTTCCCATAGGCGTTTTTGTACAGTTCAGACTGCGGTAAAGGGAATTTTCGTCCCCATCATCTCGCACATTTCTCACAATTTCGAGATTGTGCAGGGTTACAGAGTCCAGGATCATAAACTCGGAATTCGAGTAAGTCCGCAGCGTATTGATATGAGTAAGGTCCCGCAGCTGCGTGGTCTGTGCGTATTCCAGGGCAGCCCAGGCAGAATACACTGCAAAATCCAGTTTCTCACAGCCCATGCCTTCAAGGGTTGCAACCTTGAAATGGGTTTTTAATTTTTCTCCGGCCTCCCCGGTTCCTGAAATCTCAGGGGCAAACTCCTGAACAATTGTCTGGTCTTTCAGCCTGCTTGCAAGGTCTGTATTTTTGTAAAGAGATGGGGGCAGAATACATTCTGCAGGGTGCATGCGGGCAAGTTCGCTCAGGAGTTTTTCGAAACTCTCCGAGTCCCGAAACTGTGTTGTAAGGAATTCTCCTGTAGAAATATCCAAGAAGGAGACTCCGATTTCTATTTCTTTTTCCTTTTCGGTATTTTTTCCAGACTTTCCAACTTCTTTTCCTGCGACTGCCATGAGGTAATTGTTTGAGGCATCCGAAAACATTGAAGAATCAATTGCCGTGCCAGGCGTGACTACCCTGACAACTCCCCGCTTTACAACCCCTTTTGCCTGCTTCGGGTCTTCAAGCTGTTCGCAGATAGCCACTTTATATCCTTTGTTTATGAGCCTTGGCAGGTAAGTGTCAATAGCGTGGTAGGGTATTCCTGCAAGCGGCATTTTTTCCCCGGTTTTGTCTTTTCCCCGGGCTGTCAGTGTAATTTCAAGCTCTTTGGCAATCGTTTTTGCGTCTTCCCCAAAGGACTCGTAGAAGTCCCCCATACGGAAGAAGATCAGGGCGTCAGGGTATGCCTGCTTGGCTTCATAGTACTGGCGCATTGCAGGGGTCATCATTTCAGTCATTTTTTACTCACTGTAAGCCTTGAATTGTTCTGGTGTAAAATTAGAATTGGTGTGTAGTATAGCTTCAAATCGGTTTCGAACTTAAATATCTACGCTTAATTAGCTTCGGATTCGCGCTCACGGAAAATATCGGCAGGCACGGTAAAATTCACTCCATAATCTATAACCATGGAAGGCATACCACTGAAGACACGGAAAGCACGGAAGAATTGTGTCTGTGTTTATTTTTTCGTATTTTAAATTCTCTGAATACTGGTTAGTGAATACTATATCTTTATTAAAATCATCCTTCTTATATATAATTAACAATTCGATACTGTAAGGTATCTCAACGGAGGAAATTACTTTGAATCGGGAAAAACTAATCGAAATCTGTCCTGTTTGCGGGAACGCAGATATCTACTATGAAGTTGGCGGGTATGCAGGTGCAGTCTACCACTGTAAGGAATGCGGGTATGTCGGAGCCTTTGTTATTGAAGCTAATGAGGAAATGATCGAGAAAATCAAGGAGAAGTATAAGCGTGAAAGAGAGATGGGTAAAGAATAATCTTAGAGCTCATCCCCAAATCAGTTTTATTCTCAATCAGTAAGAGTTTCAGAAATAATTTTCATGATCAGAAATGTTGATTGATTATTCAGAATACGAGAATCAGAGAAGCAATTTTGAGTTTTGAAACCAACGCTCCAATAAGTGAGTGCTTGCACTTGCTGCAAGTATGCCGTTTTTTGGCCATATATTTAGGTTAGCTGACTTAGTTTGACTGTATAAGAGCCGCTTTATTTTATTATTGGTTCTTTTTTGTTTTTGTTTTCTTTTTTGTGCTTGCGCGGGAATAAGTATTTATGAAACCATTTATTATATTGTATAGTGTATAAATAAAAATGGAATAACTACTATTTAATTAAAATCGGAGTGATACCATGTCTGAAAAAGGTGATTGTATTTATATTAGGCATTATCATGAGCCTATTTATGGGACGGGCAGTCGGGAAGCTCAGTGTTCTGTGAGTAAGCCGACTTGTTCTAAGATGAAAATGTATTTAGGTGCATGTCCTCTGGAGTGTAATTCTTATTTCTCCAGAAAGTAAATCTTGTGACTGTCTTTGAAAAGCATCTAATGTCTTTGATATGGTTGGCTCGTTGTTTTTCTGTCCTTGAAATGCTTGAAGTCCTCTTATAACTGAATATTAGGCAAAATAAGGGCTCACCAATTAACAATTGACCGGCTGCACAAAATGAAAACATTTTAGGATAAAAATTAAGACAAAGAATTCTATAATCACTTAAAGACAAATATCCTCATCTTTTTGGAGACAAGAATATTAAGTAACTGCAAAATATTATAGGATAGAATGTGCTTTCATAGTAAGGTCCTGCAAGAGTCAAAAAGTCGAATTTTGATATACTTCGAATTCTTATTATCCCGTACCCCTTCTATCCGGGGGAAATTAGAGATTGCTGACTTTCTCTTAGTGTATCCTGTCTGCGCTGCTTGTATGCTAGCTGTTTTTTTGCGATTACGTTTATATAGTTATTTGTAGTATTTTTCGGTGTGTTTCTGAGCGATTTAATTGGTATGTCTTGGGCGGCGTTTTTCATTTTGGTTATAATCTCTGTTATTTTTGCTGTTGCTTGTTTGTTTACTATGCGTAAGTTGATTAGGTGATTAGAATTTTAAAAATATTGGTAACTATTCAGCTATCCAATAATCAATATTAAGAGCCGTAATTTACGTGGACTGTAATGTATATTAGAGAGCTGATCCCAAAACTCGAAATTCCGTCTCTGAATCTCGTATTCTGAATAATCAATCAACATTTCTGATCATGAAAATTATTTCTGAAACTCTTACTGATTGAGAATAAAATTGGTTTTGGGATGAGCTATATCAGTAAAGCTAATTATATATTTTTACATATGTTATTCATTTCAGTCGAATACCCCGCAGCTTGCTGCGGGGATGGAAAACTTCCCCGAGAACCGTTGTTAAATAACCGCCTTATATTTTTAGTTACATTTGTACTGTAAATGGAACTCATACATGCAAACCATTGTGTCTATAAAATAAAATACCACATGGTTTTTGTATGAAATACCGGAAAAAGCTTCTTTTAGATGCCGAAATCATTAGTTTTTTGAAAACCGTATACTTTGGAATTGATGAAAGGTACTGTTTTGAGTTTGATGCAATTGGTACTGATGGTAATCACGTCCATCTTTTTGTTGGTGTTGAGCCGAAGTATTCTCTTTCAAGAGTAATGTAGATAATAAAAAGCATTACAGCAAGACATATTTTTAAGCAATATCCTGGGATTAAAAAACAGCTTTGGGGTGGTGAACTCTGGAGTGATAGAGGATATATTGGAACTGTAGGAGACGGAACAACTTCCGATGTAATAAGAAACTATGTTGAAAATCAGGGAAACGAGGAAGAAAAAGAAGCATATCAGCAAATGAGAATATTCGATTTTTAATAACCACTAAAACCATAGTGGTGGCGCGAACATACCCCGTTGCTTGCAGTAGGGTGCGCCATCGCAACTTTGATTGAATATTCTTGGAAACAACTCTTTTAGTTGTGTTTGGGTGTTGAGAGGATATACGATAGTGTCTTTATCGATGACGAAAGCAACAACATGGAAGGTGTGTATGCAAAAAAGCAGTAAGTTGCCACTCACTACTTTCCTATCATGCTTAAGCTCAACCATGAAATTGCTTTATGTTATGATGAATTTTTGAAGAAGTTTATGAGCAATATATAGCCCTAAGATAAATATGCATGCAGCAAATATATTAACTGTGAAGATTGTTTGCCTGCCAACCCATGCAAGTATTAAAAAGACAGCCATTACGCCTCCGCCTATAGCTCCACCTATTATGAACTTTTTTGGCTTACTTTGATTATGCTTTTTTTCTGGCTTTAGTGAATTTCTGCCAATAACATGAACAATGAGAAAAGCAGTTGCAAGGATGATAGCATAGGATAACAGATTACCGAGAGAAATAGGCATTTGAAAATTCAACTGTTGATCTGTTACTGCATTATGAATTAAGTCAATCGTTTCTTTGGAAATGACAATATGGATTGCTCCAAGAATGGATGTGGATAAAAGAAATGTATCAATAAAATCCAGGACTCGCTCTTTTTGACTTTTCTGTGGTAGTGCAGCTATCACTTCATCACAGAATGATTTATAATCCCCGCCGATCAACGTTTTAATATCTTCGCCGCGTTCTTGCGCGGACAGGACCATTTGTAGCAAATCCTGCCTTACAACTTCCTGATTATATTCTGAAATGTTTGCCACGCGCAGGTAGCATATCATATCGATCATGACAACGTTATTTTCTTTGGTTAACCGCTTATCCAGTTCATTATTCTCTTGATTCAGCGTTTTTGTCTTAGTCTTCATCATTTTATCCTCCAATATGAAATAATTGATTTACAGCATGATTGAGCTCTTGCCAATTCTTTCTGAATGCCTCCAATTCTTTTTCCCCCGTCGGTGTGATGGAAAAATACTTGCGTTTTGGCCCAAGAGCCGACTCACGATATTCTGCTGTTATGAGATTGTTCTTTTCAAGGCGGAGCAGGAGCGGATAAACTGTGCCTTCTGAAATATCTGAAAAGCCATATTTCTGCAATTGCTGCGAAATTTCATAGCCGTAAGTTTCTTTACTGCTGATTACTTTTAATATACAGCCTTCTAATATCCCCTTGAGCATTTGCGATGGTATCAATATGCTGCACCTCTTTTCGCACACTACATTTCATAGCAATATACGAGGACTATCTTGCAATGCAAGGTAGCCACACTATCAATATAAATGTATCGGTATATTGCTAATTAATTCGGTATTGTACCGATTTTTTTTGGAGGCATGTTTCACTCTGTTTTGTGAGGCCTTTGTAAACTCCGGCAAAAGTCAAGGCAAATAACATAATGCCCCCTATCAAAAGTAACCACTGATGAAATTAACACATAAGCAATGCATCCAAGAACAAGAAACAAACATGCCACAATAATAGTCGTTTTTCTATGATTGTAACAAGCCATAGGCATCCCCCATCGGCTTGATTACAATTTTCACTTATTAAATTTAGCATGGCTCTTTTCAAACGAGAAGAGAATCTGAAAATTGAACTAGAGAATAAATCAAAATAAAACAAGAATAGTACGCAATAGAAGGTAAGAGTGAAATTGCCATTATATAAAATTTTGGTGGGGCCGTTGAGATTCGAACTCAAGTCGCAAGACCCCCAGCCTTGCAGGATGGACCAAGCTACCCTACGGCCCCGCAGAGTAAGTTGTGCTTTTTCAATGGCAACTCTCTTTTTTGTTTGCCATCGTCAACTATTGTAATCAAATATGTAGTATAAATGCATATCGGTAGAAGAAAATGCTGGTTTTCTGTTCATTGTTTTTTCAATTGTAATTTGACACTCTTATATGCAATTCGTTATCTGGTTTTTAGCAGAATCTAATATATTATGGTTTTTGAAAATCGGCTTCTGAAGGATTACTCAGTATACTTTTTGCCCGGAGAACTCTCTGGATTATAGTGATGTGAGAAAATACGGCTATCAATACAAGAGCCCAGCCCAAAAAACCTGAAAGAGCGCCCAGAGCTAGGATGACCATTCTTTCCGCGCGTTCGGCAACTCCAACGGACAGCTTCCGGCAGCCTGCGGACTCGGCGCGGGCGCGGGTGTAGCTAACCAGAAAAGAGCCTATCAGGGCAAAACCTGCCCATAGCCAGCCGTCAATTTGCAGAATCGGAGCGAAGATCAGCCTTCCGTTCACCGCGCCTGTTATGATGCCGAGAAACATCAGGCCGTCGGAATAGCGATCGCAAACCGAATCAAGCACGCCTCCGAAAGGAGTGATCCTGCCTTTTGCTCTTGCGACTCCTCCGTCAAGAATATCAAAGATCCCGCTGAAAAGGATCAAAATCCCGCCCGCAAAAGGCTTGCCCAGTGCAAATGCTACTCCTGCAAACACGCTTACTGCAAAACCCAGCAGAGTAAGGGTATTTGGAGAAAGGGGTATTGAATGGGCAAGAGGAATTATCAGTTTTCTTGCGCTGTTTTTGAGGTCATCGAATATTTTCAATCCCTTCTTTTTACTGGCTGCTTATATAGCATGATAGTATGGTTGGATATTAGCCTTATCTTTTTTGGAAAGGTCTTGCTCCACACCTTTCTGACAGAATGGATGGCGGGGATAATATGCCCAGAAAGAGATTTTTATAACCTTCTGTCAAAATAATTCCCTGTCAAGAAAGAGATTTTAATGATCTCTTTAAGGATAGAATAGAATAAGCCGGATGAGTTTAAAATGATTTGGAGTTGAAAAATGGATATAGTAGAAACACACAGGGAAAAATGTACACAGTGCGGAAAGTGCCTTGAGGTCTGCCCTCGCTACGATGATCTTGATTTAATTAAAATTCTTTATGGGTATCTGGAAGGAAAATCGGAAATAGATTCCGACTCTCTGTTGCGCTGTCTGACCTGCGGGCTTTGTACTGATGCTTGCCCCGACAAGCTGGGAATTAAATTGCTTATTTCTCCTGCCAGGCAGAAATGGGTGAATGAAAATGGCCTTACTGACAGGCAGACAATGGTTGATCCTGATGCTGAAAACAATCTCTTTAAAAAGATTGCCGGAATGGATGAAATTCCTACATACAAAGACGATTCAGGTTCTGTTGTGTATTTCCCTGGTTGCGCCGGAACCTTTATCAATAAAATTATGGCACAGGCTGCTGTTGTCCTTCTGGAAAAAGCAGCAGTTGATTATACGGTCCTGAACGGGGTTGAATATTGCTGCGGAGCAGTATCCGCAGGTTCCGGAGATCCGGGGCCTATCCGCAGAAACGGACAGCGCAATATCTCTGAAATCCGAAAAAGGGGAGCAAAAACTCTTATAACTGCCTGTCCCGGCTGTTTCAAGGCTTTTAAGGATATTTACCCGAGAATATTTGGAAAGCTTGATTTTCAAGTTCTGCATATTTCCCAGTACCTTGAGCTTCTAATAAAGGAAGGTAAACTTACTCCGAAGGCTGTCCTCAATCACAGGGTCTTTTACCACGATCCGTGCCATCTGACCAGAGGAATGGGGGTGTATCGGGAAGCAAGAAATTTACTTGAAAACATTCCAGGCACTGAACTTGCCAACAAGACCCCTGAGAGTTCAGCCTGTTGTGGTTTCGGCGGTGGGGTAAGGGTTAATTATCCTTCCGAATCTCTGAAGGTGGCTTCTGACCGCTACGAAGCTGCAGAAAAACTGGGCTGTGATATAATCATTACGAATTGCGGAGGCTGCATGCAGAACCTTATTGAAGCCGGGAAGGACGAGAGAATTAAAGTCTTTGATCTTGCCGAATATCTTTCCCTAGCCTGTGGGATAAAATTAGAGCGGGAAGACACGAAGATGCTGGAACTCGTCAACCGGGCTTACAGCCTCTGCATTTCAGGTTACGGGGAATCCGATAGCTCATAATCCGTACTTAATAACTCACATGTCTTTTCTTTTTCGACTTTCTGATAGAAGCTCGACCAGGGAGAAATATTGCTATATAAATTTTTCCTTTTTTCGGATTTTTTAACCTGGCAGTACGGAAGCTTTGCAAAAATAGAACGAGAGCTCTCTAAAAACGATCTTGATATGTTTTCCTCGAAATATAAGGACCAGAATAATCCTCCTCTGGTTAAAAAACAGTAACTTTTCCTTAATTAATTACATAGAAATAAATATATATATCATTTCCATTATTTATTATAAATTCGTCTCCCTATTTCTTATACCGGTCGTTCTTTTAATGTTATTCAAATAACTTTATAAAAATCACTTTTAAATATCTACTATTTATATTTTGGGATTATTTCATTTTGTTTTCTTCCCAAATATACTCGTAAAATGCATCATATAGAAAATTATTTATAGAACCCCTAATTTTGTTACAACTTTTTTACAAAAATATTTATATGAGAAAAATGAACCTTTTACTGGAGACATCTGTAAAGATGAGTTATCAGACGGGATTTAAATGGCACTAAAAAATACTCCCTCTGCTAAAACACTCATGAACCCCACTCAAGATAATCATGAAAACTTCATGATTTCATTGTCTCACTTGTGGTGATCATGGTTCCCACCCATGGTGATCGTGAGTTTCTTCTTGTGCATCTCGTGGCTTCAAATGAAAGTCATGAGCTTGCAGCCCTGACATTCATGAATAATCGTGATAATCAGGGTTAGGGTTAAGACGTCTCTATAGTCTAAAAACTAAAACGGAGGATGCAATTATTAGCAAAGAAGAGTTGCTTCAGGAACTAGCAGGTGCTGTAATCTCCTGCAAGAAGGACGCAGTACTCGCTGCTGTTGAAAAAGCTAAAGGAGAACTGGAACCTTCCGAAATAATTGAAAAGGGGCTCGCAGCAGGTATGAACGAAGTGGGGGTTCTATTTGAGAGGGGCAAACTTTTCCTTCCCCACGTAATGATAGCTGCCGACGCAATGACTGCAGGAGTTGCAGCCCTTAAGGATCTTATGCCTGAAGGGGCTTCAAGCTCGAAAGTTGGCGTTATTGTGAACGGTACAGTAGAAGGCGATGTCCATGATATTGGTAAATCCATCGTCTCCACCATGCTCCAGTCTGCCGGCTTTGAAGTATATGATATCGGCCGTGATGTTCCTGTCAAGAATTTTGTTGAAAAGGCAAAGGAAGTAAATGCTGATATGATTGGAATTTCCGCTCTTATGACCACAACCCTTCAGGGGCAGAGGGATGTAATTGAACTCCTCAAAGAAGAAGGTCTTAGGGACAGGGTAAAGGTCATGGTAGGCGGCGCACCCGCAACCCAAGCCTGGGCTGACAAAATCGGTGCAGACTGTTATGCAGAAAATGCAAGTGAGGCTGTCGCAAAGGCAAAAGAACTGCTGGCTTAAATCATTCTCATACGGAGGTTATAAAAATGGCAAAAAATAATGCAGTTGCAGGATTTAACGCACTTAATGGCGTAGAATTAAATCTTTTTACTACTGACGAACTCAAAGCTATTCACTACGCAACCATGGAAGTTCTTATGAACCCTGGTGTTCAGGTTTCTGACCCCGAGGCAAGGAAGATCTTCAAGGAAAATGGCTGTGAAGTTGACGAAAAGACTCAGATCGTAAAGATCCCTGAATATCTCGTAAGAAAAGCCCTTCAGCTCGCACCCTCCAGATTTGTTCTATGGGGCCGTGACAAAAAGAACAATACCGTCCAGGAATGCGGTGGCAAAGTACACTGGACCTGTTTCGGTACCGGTGTGAAGGTCTGCAAGTACCAGGACGGAAAGTATGTAACCGTTGACTCCGTCGAACAGGACATTGCAGACATCGCAAAACTCTGTGACTGGGCTGAAAATATCGACTATTTCTCTCTCCCCGTCTCTGCTAGGGATATTGCAGGCAAGGGTGCACAGGACGTTCACGAGACTTTCACCCCGATCGCAAACACCTCAAAGCACTTCCACCACATTGACCCTGTCGGCGAAAATGTCGAGTACTACTGGGACATCGCAAAGGCCTACTACGGCGGCGACGGAGAAGAAGCCAGGAAAAAGCCGATCTTCTCCATGCTCCTCTGCCCGACCAGCCCTCTTGAACTCAGTGTCAATGCCTGCCAGGTCATCATTAAGGGTGCCCGTCTCGGAATCCCGGTTAACGTCCTGAGTATGGCAATGTCTGGTGGATCTTCTCCTGTCTATCTTGCAGGAACTCTCGTTACCCACAACGCCGAAGTTCTCTCAGGTATCACCCTCGCCCAGCTTGCAGTGCCCGGAACAAAGGTCTGGTATGGAAGCTCAACAACCACCTTTGACCTGAAGAAAGGTACCGCACCTGTTGGTTCTCCTGAACTCGGTCTTATCAGTGGCGCAGTCGCAAAGCTTGCCCAGTTCTATGGCCTCCCCTCCTATGTAGCAGGTTCCTAGTCTGATTCCAAGGTCCCAGATAACCAGGCAGGCCACGAAAAAACTATGACAACTCTCCTGCCTGCTCTCGCTGGTGCCAACACCATCTACGGAGCTGGGATGCTTGAACTCGGAATGACTTTCTCAATGGAACAGCTCGTCATTGACAACGATATCTTCAGTATGGTCAAGAAAGCCATGCAGGGAATTCCTGTCTCAGAAGAAACTCTCGCAGTCGAATCTATCCAGAAGGTAGGCATCGGAAACAACTTCCTTGCTCTTAAGCAGACCAGAATGCTTGTGGACTATCCGTCCAACCCCATGCTCATCGACAGGCGCATGTTTGGAGACTGGGCAGCATCTGGTTCAAAGGATCTCGCAGCAGTTGCACACGAAAAGGTTGTAGACGTCCTCAAGAACCACGAAGTCAAACAGATCGATGCAGACCTCCTCAAGGACATGAAGGCAGTCGTGGACAGAGCTGACAAAGCCTTCAGAGGCATGTAATTACAGTATCAGGATATTTCAGGAGAGCTAAAAATGGCAAACAAAGAAGCAATCATTGCAAAAGCAAAAGAAGCAATCACCGAATTCGATGATGAACTTGCAGCAGAAGTGGCAGAAGAAGCCCTTGCTGCAGGAATCGATCCTGTAGAGCTCATTGAGAAGGGCTTTACCGCAGGCATGGAAGAAGTCGGAGCAAAGTTCGAACAGGGTGCCCTTTTCCTCCCCCATGTACTTGCAGCCGCTTCGGCAATGAACGCAGGCATAGAAGTAATCAAGCCGGAAATGGAGAAGCGCAAGTCTCAGACCAAGAACCTCGGAACTGTCGTTATCGGGACCATCGAAGGCGACATCCACTCCATTGGAAAGGATATAGTATCTTCCATGCTCAACATTGCCGGTTTCAAAGTTGTGGACCTTGGAAGAGACGTTCCAATCAAAACCTTTGTCGAAAAGGCAAAGGAACTCAAACCCCAGGTTATTGCATCCTCCGCTCTCATGACCACAACCATGGTTAACCAAATCCAGATCGAGGAGCAGCTGAAAGAAGCAGGGATCCGCGGCCAGGTCAAGACCATGGTCGGAGGCGCCCCTGTCACCCAGGACTGGGCAGACAAGATCGGCGCAGACATCTACGGTGAAAGCGCCAACGATGCCGTCAGCAAGGTAAAGGCAGCCCTACTCTGAAATGGTTTAACTGCAGAAAGTGTACTCTGTGAATACATTTTCTGCCATAATTTTATTTTGTGCAGTTTTTGCGAACCCATAGCTGCAGACATAATTTAACAGCTCTCGCAGGTCATACCACTCACGGGAATATTATTAATCGACTGTCATATATCAACTATCAAGAAATAATGGCAACTAAAAACACAATTATCAAAAGCAGCTGAAAAATGACAGTTAAAAACAGAACATTGAAAATATTCCCGGAGATATGACGCCATAAGAGAGGGTTTTCAGGCTGTGGAATATGGACTGGGTGATACCCTTTCCTGAGGGAGTTCCATAGTATTCTGAAAAATGGAGGGAGTTTTCGTGGATTTGAAAGCTTTAAAAAAACAGGAAAGCAAAAGAAAGATCAGTAAAGGGTATATGTGGGCCTTTTTCTGTGCTGTGTTCTGGGGTATCTGGTATCTTCCAGGGACCGTTGTTTGGGTACTGAACCCATTTGATGAAATGTACGAGACCATCGCCGCAACCGGCGGAGACGGTACAGCTCTGATTGTAACTGCTGTTCTTATCACGGCATTCAACGCCCTTACTGTCATGCTTGCGTTGATGATCTGGAACGGAGTACTTGGCAAATATGGGGAACTCTTCCGAACAATGAAGGAATTCCATCCGTGTTCCAAGTGGTTCTTCCTTGCCTCTATCTTCGGAGGCCCGATGGCAATTCTGGGTTCTTTTATTGCTATGGGCTTTATCGGCGGAGCATTTGCAGCTGTTGCAGCTCTTCTCTACCCTGTGGTGGGTTCTGTTCTTGCATACTACTGGTATGGGGAAAAGATCTCAAAGAGAGCTGCAATCGGCATTGGAGTCATCATTCTCGGAGGCATTACAATCTTCGGTGGCGGGCTTCTGACTGAACTTTCTTCAGGCAACGTCCAGTGGATCGGGTATCTTGGAGGTTTGATGGCTGCTGCCGGCTGGGGCATTGAAGGTGCAATCGCAGGCAAAGGTCTTGATATTTCAGAGCCTGATGCCGGTTTGACTCTTCGCTTCCTTGGAGAGAACATTATCTGGTGGATTATTATTGTTCCTTTGCTTGCATTCTTCGGTTTCCCGATGTATTCCTTTGCGCTCCAGGCCTTCGAACCCCTTACGTTGCTGGTCCTGATCTTTGCAGGAATCACCTTTGGTTTCTGTTATGTCTGCTGGTACAAATCCTTCCCGCTCATTGGGGTTGGAAGAGGCCAGGGTATCGGAAACCTTTACGGGCTGTTTGCTATTATCTTCATTTTCCTCTTCTTCGGAGATGTCCCTCAGTGGACTATCCTTGTCGGAGGCACTCTCTGTGTTATTGGCAGTTTCGTCATGTTTACGGAAGAAGCAAGTGCACTTGAAACTTTGAGAGGTGAATGAAATGACTGGAAACCGTCCTATCAAGTTCAGGATCCTGGAACTTTTCCTGGATGGGAGAGAATACTGGAACTATGAGATAGTTTCAAAGATTCAGGAAGAGTACGGCATGAACAGCGACTACGGCAGGGACAGCATCAATTTTGACATCATCGAACTGGCTTCCGGAGGGATGCTGAAGGATGTAGATCAGAAAGTCGACGAAGAGGGAATCTACAAAAAAGGCTTCCTTCTGCACAAATATGTGATCACGGACTTCGGAAGAGTCCGGGGCTCTGATGCCTGCCTCAAATATGTGTAATTGGAGGATAAAATATGACACAAACAGCAGTGGCTCTAGAAGCTTACAATACATACTGGGCAAATTCCTTCATACCGGCAGCAGATAGGATGTGGATGGTTTTGATCCTCATTCTGGCGGTAATAGCCCTCTGGCAGGCCAGAACCTTCGTATCCAAATTCTGAACCCCAAAACATAGCTTTCCAGATCTGATATTAATATAAATATAAGGGTGAAAATAAATGGCAACTGAATATGCTTTGCGGATGGGAGACGGTAAACGTGTCTTCCTTACCAAAGAAAAGATTTTAAGCGAGATCGAAGCCGGAACTGCAAATGCTGCCGATCTTGGCGAGATCTCTGTCCTTAGCGCAGATGAAATCGACAAGCTTGCAGAAATTCTCATGATGCCCGGAAAGGCTGTCAGTGTCGAGCAAGGTATGGAAGTGCCTGTAACGCACGACATAGGCACACTCCGGCTTGACGGAGATCAGGGCAACAGCGGAGTAGGGATTCCTTCCAGCCGCCTTGTTGGCTGCATGATGCATGAGAGGGCTTTTGGCGCCGACACAATGGAACTCGGGCACATTGACTACAGCTACAAGCCAGTAAAGCCCGTAGTCTCAAACGAATGCCAGGCAATGGAAGTCTGCCAGCAGAACATGATTATCCCGCTCTTTTACGGGGCAATGCCCAATATGGGGCTTTATTACACTCCAGACGGGCCATTTGAGAACCCAGGGGACCTGATGAAGGCTTTTAAGATTCAGGAAGCCTGGGACTCCATGGAACACGCTGCAGAACACCTTACAAGGGATACTGTCTGGGTCATGCAGAAACTCTTTGCCTCCGGGGCAGACGGCGTCAACTTTGACACAACTGCCGCTGCCGGAGACGCTGACATGTATGGTACTCTCCATGCAATCCAGGCCCTTCGAAAAGAGTTCCCTGACATGTACATCGAAGCCGGGATGGCTGGGGAATGCGTACTCGGTATGCACGGAAACCTTCAGTATGACGGCGTGACCCTTGCAGGCCTCTGGCCTCATCAGCAGGCTCCACTTATTGCAAAAGCCGGGGCAAATGTCTTCGGGCCCGTGTGCAATACTAACACCAGCAAAACATCCTCCTGGAACCTCGCCCGTGCAGTTACCTTCATGAAGGCAGCTGTCGAAGCTTCTCCAATCCCCTGTCACGTTGACATGGGAATGGGTGTTGGCGGAATTCCGATGCTTGAAACTCCTCCAATCGATGCCGTTACCAGGGCCAGCAAAGCAATGGTTGAAATTGCAGGCGTAGACGGCATATAGATCGGGGTCGGCGACCCGTTGGGTATGCCGATTTCCCACATAATGGCTTCCGGAATGACAGGAATAAGGGCTGCCGGCGACCTTGTCGCGAGGATGCAGTTCTCAAAGAATATGAGGATAAAAGACGCAAAAGAATACGTGGCAAAGAAACTCAACGTCGACACCATGGACCTATCAGACGAGCATGTCATGCGTGAACTGCGTGAAGAGCTTGACATCGGTGTCATAACCTCAGTTCCTGGCGCTGCAAAAGGCATTGCCGCAAAGATGAACATTGAAAAGTTGCTCGATATCGAGATAAATTCCTGCAACCGCTTCAGAAAGCAGATCCGTTAAGAAAAAATTCAGGTAACAGCCTGAAGTTTCCTCCAGCAGGGAGAAATAGGACAGACCTAAATAGGACAAACCTGAACAAATCCGGACCTGCCGAAAAAACACAGCTTAAAAACAGTTATTGAGGCTGAAGGCAGGTCCGAAAAGTTCTTCCCCTAAAATAATAGTGATCTCCCTGCGTTTTTAATTTTTAATTTTTAATTTAACAAATTCTTTTGACTTACCCGGCAGATATTTCTTATTGAATCATTCTTGAGAAATTTTTTGATGAAATTTCCTGTTTTTTGATGAGAATTTTTTTATTTTTTATTTTTTATTTAGTTATTTAGTTATTTATTTGTTTATTTGTTTATTTCTACTAATTTTTACTCTTGTTTTCTCCAGATATGTTGTTTTCACATTGCTTGTTCTATTATTTTTTCTTCTTTCTGACAATGCTCTCCCATCTACGAAATATTTATATATTTTTATGTGCTTTTACATATTAGCAAATCAAATTTACTTGATTTGTCCTGTAAAGTGCCATTTTAAATCTCCGTAAATCTGCAGACTCCTGGATAAATTCGCCTTTGAACCTCCATTAAATTTTTTCTTTTTTTTGTTTTTTATAACTGGTTTTTCTTTTTGTGTTCTTCCGTTTCCTTTATTGTCAGAAATTTCGCAATGGAAGCAGCTTCAAGTTCTTTGCCTTCCAGCTCAAGGTTTATTAATCGCTACGATAATTATGCAGGGAATCCAACATCTGGACAAACGAAAGAGACTTCTATTTCCTGTTCATACCTGCTTCCAGGTTTATCGGAAATTCTGGTGAGAACTATGGCTGATACAATACACTGGGCAGACGTCATAGCCGAAGACGTGTTAAAAAAGAACTGCAAACATCTTGTAGCCACAGGCATCACTCCTTCTGGCCACATCCATATAGGCAACATGAGAGAAGTTGTGACCGCCGATGCTGTTTATAAAGCTCTCATTGACAAAGGAGCTGATGCTGATTTTATATATATTGCCGACAATTATGACCCTCTGCGTAAGGTTTATCCTTTCCTTCCTGAGAGTTATGCCGAGCATGTGGGAAAACCCATCTCTGAGGTCCCCTGTCCCTGCGGAGATTGCGCAAATTATGCAGAGCATTTCCTGAAACCTTTCCTTGAAGCCCTCAGGCGCCTGGGCATCAATCCTAAAATTTACAGGGCAGATGAGATGTACAGGGCAGGCAGGTACACTGAAGCAATAAAGACCGCCCTTGTAAAAAGAGATTCCATTGCAAAAATCCTCGAAGAGGTCTCGGGAAAAACCGTAGCATCTGACTGGAATCCTTTCAATCCCAGATGTAATGAATGTGGAAAAATTACAACTACGAAGGTTACGGGTTTTAATCTTGAGGCTGAGACCGTTGACTATGTCTGTGCCTGCGGGCACACCGGAACCGTGCCAATGGCCGGGGGAGGAAAGCTTACCTGGCGCGTGGACTGGCCTGCTCGGTGGAAGGTCTTAGGAGTGACAGTTGAGCCTTTCGGAAAAGACCATGCTTCAAAAGGTGGCTCTTACGATACAGGGAAGAGGATAGTAAGAGAAATTTACGGGCATGAACCTCCGTATCCTGTTGTCTATGAATGGATAATGCTTGGAAAGCAAGGGGCGATGTCTTCGTCTACAGGGGTCGTTATCTCAATTTCGGACATGCTTGGGGTTGTACCTCCTGAGGTTCTTCGCTATCTGATCATCCGCACAAAGCCTGAAAAACATATCCAGTTCGACCCTGGTCAGCCTCTCCTTACCCTGGTGGACGAATACGAACGGCTCAGGATACAGTTCAAGGAAAATGATCCTTCTCTTGGGATTTTTGAACGGAGAATCTATGAACTTTCCAGGGCAACAGGTATCTGCCAGTCTGAGATTCCTTTCAAGCAGATGGTAACTATCTATCAGGTGGCAAGGGGAGATTTTGATCGGATCCTGAAAATCATAAAACGCTCGGGTATTTCCACTGAAGATGAAAAGTGCATAAGGGAACTTGCAGATAATGTTTCCGAATGGCTTGAACTCTATGCCCCTCCGTTTGCAAAATTTAACGTAAAAGAGAACGTTCCTGTGCAGGTAGCAACCCTGTCCGAGCTTCAGAAAGCTTTTCTTTCAGCCTTTGCAACCGTTATTGAAACCAGAGGGGAAATCAGCGGAGAAGAATACCATATGCTTGTCTATTCCGCAAAAGACGAGGGTTCCGAACTGAACAGGCAGATTACGGAAAAGCTGAACACCCCTGTTCCTCAGGTGGATCAGAAGGATCTTTTCAAAGCTATTTACACCTCAATACTGGGGCAGAGTTCAGGTCCCAAAGCCGGATGGTTCCTATCTTCTTTTGAGAAGGAATTTCTCGTAAAAAGGTTCAGAGAAGCTTCGACCTATATTCCTGAAAAACGCGGATAAGTATGGATAAATCGGAGACTCATAACCTCACAGGTTCGCTGGGAAGTTCTGCAAAAGAGCATTTCCTTGCCTGGGACAAGGAATACGCACACCTTAAATGGGGAGGGCCTGCATCTGTCAGGGACACACAGGCCTATCTCCTTCCCGGATCCAGGGTTCTTGATGCAGGTTCTGGAAAGGGCAGATACCTGGGAGAGCTTGCAAGACATTATACCGCAGTCGGAATTGATATTTCTTTAGTTGCCCTGCACAGTTCCAGGGTTCAGCTTTCAAGGAGCAGCAGGTTTGCAGAACACCTTGGGGCGAATCTCCACGATTTACCTTTTAAATCACAATCTTTTGACGGAGTTTTCTGTTATGGGGTACTTCAACATCTTTTTTCTGAAGAAAGGGAATCCGCTGTTAAAGAATTCAAGCGCGTGCTCAGAAAAGGTGGTTTTGTCTTCTTTGAGGCCTTCGGCTGTGAAGATATGCGCTGCGGAGGAGAACCTTCGATCCCTTTTGAAGAAAGAACCTTTGCCCGGCAAAACGGAATAATCTATCACTATTTTGCTAAAGAAGAAGTAAGGGAGCTCTTCAAGGAATTCGAAACTATAGAGCTGGAAAATTCACTAAAAGAAAAAAAATTCAGGAGAGAAGCTTATATGAGGCATATGGTAAGAGGAATCTTCAGGAAAGCTTGAATTTGTCTTTTCCAGTGGCATTCAATAACTTTAAATTCATATGCAGCCTATCGCTTTAGATATTCTCTGCCTTCATTTTGCGTTTTTATCTGTTATACGAAGGCCAGTTTCAGATAATTCAACACGATTATAACAAGTGCTCCGAAAATGCCACCTATTGCACAGATAAGAACTGCTATCCAGGTGATTGCGATTTGAAGTCCGAGCAACAGTTTTGCTACCATCAGGACTAAGACCCCAAGTACTGCATTTATTGCAAGGCTGGTGGCGGTCCTGAGTGCTTTATATAACACTAAGGCTACTATAATTGCCAGAACAAGTACTAAAATTTCTATAATTCCAACTACCATAAATCATAGTTAGGACTTCAACTTATTTATAATTATCACTGAGTTTTATAATGTAGTTGTGAACCTCCAGAAGATTCTATTACTATACGTGGGCAGGACATTCAGTGTTTATTTATTCGAAACGCAGGCTAATTTCAGGCTTCTTTCCTCAGAGAGCCTTGATAAATTCTATAATAATTTTTTGAAGTGATGCTTTGTCCGGATAGGCCCGTACCTCAAGTAAGGGGCCTGGATTTCCCAGCACCATTGCCGAAACTGCTGCATCCGGACTGTGAAGGCAGAGAACGGGAATTCCCTTGACAAGCGCCCTGCAGATTTCGTAACCTACACCTGTCGAAGGTACCGTAACTTCAGCAATTAAGGCGTCACTTTTCATAAGCAAACCCATATCCCTGATGTAAATCTCTTCTTCTGTCATTCTCATTTCTGTTTTTTCCAGCTCAGGGTCCGCAACGTGCCAGCTGAGCACCTCAGCTCCTGCTTCTTCCAGAGTATCACACATAAGCCGGTATGTGTCAAGAAGTTGCCTTCCTCCGCGGATCGAGCCAGAGAGGAAAATTTTCGGACCTCGCTGTTCCGAAACTCTCATTTTCTCCATAGTTTCCATAATTTTCATCCTTCAAATCCGTTTTTTCCGGCACTTCCTGATTTTTTACTGCACACCCCTGAAATAATGCCCTTTAGTAAAGCCCTTCCCAAGGCTTTCACATTTTTCCGATTCCTGGTTTCCAGCCTCAAGATAGGTATCAATTGCATCCCTGTATTTCCCTGTCACTTTTCTTATTATTTCAGAATTTTCCATTCCGAGAGTCTCTATCCTTAGACTCGACACTCCGCTTTCGAGAAGTGCCGGAACATATTCGAGCATGCAGAGAGATCTTGAGTTAAGGAGATGCATCCTGCATTGATAGTCCATGAGCAGGGGAAACTCGTAATTTTTCTCGTCTACGAGTGTAAGGTTCCCTGACCTGCACGGGGCACTGCACTGTCCTTTATCTTTTCCGAGTAGCCCTCCTGCAAGGCAATGTTCGGATTCCATCAGTTCAAGGCAGCCGTGGACAACACATTCTGCAGGCCCGTAAAGGGCGATGCCTTTAAGTTCCTCAAGCGTCAGCTCCGGAGAAATTACAGCCATTTGAGCCCCTTCCTGCAAAAGAAGGGCAAAAGTATGGCTGTTAAAGATATTCAGAGGACTGTCTGCAATAAAAGGAATTTTCTCTGCTTTTGCGAGATTCAGTATCCCCAGGTTTGAAGCAAGGATACCATCAGCTCCCAGTTTCCTTACACGAGAGAAAATTTTTTCAACGGATTTCATTTCGGAATCTTTCACGATCTTTGGGGTGCTGAAATAGATTTTCCTGCCTGCATCCCGCGTTTCAGTAACAGCTTTTTTAAAAATAATGTCGAGGTCCTTTGTAAAGCTTTCTTTTTGCTCTGCTGTTTCCGGCCTTCTGAAAAATCCTTCTCCAAAATAGATGCAATCTGCTCCGCCTGAAAGTGCTCCTTCAAGTCCGTCAAGGGAGTAAACGGAAACCGAGAGTATCGGACGCATCGGAAGGTTTCCTGAAACATTTTCTTCTATTTTCTGTCCTGCCTTTTCTCCTGGTTCAGGGAGTTGTGGAGTATTGAGAGGTTTTAGCTTCCACCTGGAAATCCGCAGTTTTTCAAGCTGCTGAATTGCTTTTGTCCTCAATTCGTTCAATTGCCCCATTGGAATAAAAATATCCCCGTCCATATTCACATGGAGTTCAGCCGCTTCAAAAAGCGTGTTTCCGAGTTTTGAGAGCTGTTTTTCTATCTGAACCTTTGAAGTAGGCTGCTTTTCTGCCTTCTCGACCAGATATTCGGATTCGATTGTTACTATGTTCGAATCCCTGTCCTTTATCTCAAGTCTGACAGGCCTTCCTGATGCAATTGTTGAGGTGACGGATACAGGGATTTTAGGCTTCAAGCTTCCGGATTCGCTTTCTTTTTTGAGAGAATCCATAAGCTTTTTATCATGCGTCCTGTACACAGTGCTTCCTGATGGGGCTCTTGAATCAAATGGGATTTCTATAATGTCTCCCTTTCCTGCACTGTATACAGGGCCCTTGCCGGTATACATTGAGGATATGATTTTTCCTTTGTCTTCGGGCCTGGTTTCGGCGTTTTCGACCATTATCCCGTCTCCCAGACGGAGAGGGCGTGAAAGTTTTACGCGGATACGACTCGAAAGCCTGTCATACCCTACAACCGTGCCTGTCGGAATTCCGCGGTTATGGGGATTCTCCCGGCTTATGAGTTCCCAACGTGGATTTTCAAAAAAGTAACCTTGAGTAAAACCCCGATTAAAAAGCTGGGTTAGCGTTTCCTGTTCTTCTTCGGAAACAGAGTGTCCTGCAGGATTTTCAATATACCTGTCAATCAGGCGGCGGTAAATCCTGACAACACCTGCCACATACTCCGGTCTCTTCATTCTGCCTTCTATTTTTAAAGATTCGACCCCGGCTTCTATAAGGGCTCCCAGGCCTGAAGTTGTGTTGAGGTCTTTTGGACTTAAAAGATAGCTTCCGCTTGTTTGGATCTGTTTTCCTTCACAGTACAGCCTATATTTTTTGCGGCACGGCTGGGCGCAGTACCCTCTGTTTCCACTCCTCCCCCCTATAAGACTGCTCAGAAGACACTGGCCGGAATAGGAGATGCAGAGAGCTCCATGTACGAAGACCTCTATTTCAGTCCCGGTTTTTTCTTTTATCCGTTTTATTTCTTCAAGCGAGGACTCCCGCGATAGTACAACTCTGTTGATTCCCAATTTTTTTACAAAATTAACTCCTTCGCTGTTATGCAGAGTCATCTGTGTACTCGCATGCAGCGGAAGGTCAGGCAGATATTTTCCTGCAAGGGAAATAAGCCCCAGGTCCTGCACGATAACTGCATCTGCCCCCATTTCTCTCAGACAGGACAGCAGTTTGAGGGCATTTTCCACTTCTCTTTCCTTAAGTAGAATATTTACGGTTACGTATACTTTTACGCCTCTTAGGTGAGCATAGTCAATTGCTTCTTCAAGCTCTTTATCTGAGAAATTCGAGGCATATCCCCTGGCACTGAAAGCCCGGGCTCCAAGATACACAGCTTCCGCTCCGTTTTCTACGGCTGCAACAAGGGCTTCCATGCTGCCGGCCGGGGCAAGCAGTTCCGGTTTTTCAGGCTTCATCAGATTGGATTAGATACCCTGTCCTTAATTAAGCTTTGGCATCTTCTCTTGCCTGTATAACTTGAATATTTCTAAAAACTTCTGTGAAAAATAATTAATTATTAGAGTTGGTAGAATCCGGCTTCAGACGTCCTTTCCAATAATCCGGCAACTCTTCTAAAGTAATAACTTTAGTGGTTTTGCAAAAATTATAAAATAGGGGTGAGTGAATTGAGAAGCTCCGGAAGGAGCCTGAAGTTTATGCTCCTTGGGTTATGCTTTTGGCCCGATGATCCAGGTTACGATTCTCCTGTTTTTCTCATCTTTTGAGGCTTCGGAGAGCATCTTTCCATCGTGCATGTTACATTCACACGAATAGTTGATTTTATCCTGCCTTGCCCCATATCTGAAGTGTATCTTGCAGTACCCTTCTGTGCACCCTATCCCGTACTTGACCCAACCCTCAATATCCGCTCCACCTTCGCAGTTTCCTTCGCATGCACTGAGTTCAAAGCTTTTTTCCTCATAAGATTCGATTTTCGCTGGAGCTTGGTGGCCCTTTTTGTATTTCCCTTTCTCTATTTTCTGAGCTTGAAGCACAAGATCCTCACCGGTATTGTTAAGGATCTTTAACTGCAATCCCTCAATAAGTTCCATATTTTCTGCTTCTGACATATTCTATTACCCCGATAAATGAAGAATCCAGCTAGAATTCCTCATAAGAGATTGCCTCTAAGAAATAAAAACGTATCTCCAAATATAAGGAAGTGTGTCTGTAAAATGAATCCCTTAAAAGATAAAATCCGGAAAAGTATAGATCCTAAAAAATAATCCAGAAAATAAAGATCTAAGAAATATAAGTCCTGTTCGTGAGTTATTGATCAATTCCGAAAAAGCAAGTACATCTTCCTTATTTGAGGAAAAATATAGAGATTCTTATGCTTACTGTTTTCAATAACTCATGCCCATTACTTGTTATTTTGATCACCGTAATATTATTTTAATCATCGTAGTATTTTTTTAATTATTATAGTGGCATTTTTATCACTTGGATATTATTTTAACTACCGTAATATTTTTTTAATTATTATAATAGTATTTTTATCACTATAATATTATTTGGCAGGATGTGTTTTTTTCCTGCCTTTTTCCTGAACTCAAAGCCTTACAGGAATTTCCCGGTCTTTAAGGTATTCTTTAACTTCTCTTATTGAGTACTCCTTGAAGTGGAAAATGCTTGCTGCAAGAGCTGCATCGGCTTTTCCTATTGAAAACCCTTCATAGATGTGCTGAGGGTTTCCGACTCCTCCTGAAGCTATAATCGGGATGTCGAGCTCTTCGGAGAGTTTTTTTGTAATCGGCAGGTCGTAGCCGGCATACGTTCCATCCCTATCCATACTTGTGAGCAGGATTTCTCCGGAGCCCAGTTCTTCTGCCCTTCTCGCCCACTGTACTGCATCAATTCCTGTAGCTTCCCTCCCTCCATAGATTACTACCTCATACCAGGCAGTAGTCCCGTCTTCAAGTTCCAGGACAGTCTTGTCAGGGTTATTCTTTATGTTATTATTTCGCCTGCAATCAATAGCAGTAACAATGCACTGGGCTCCGAATATGTCTGAGGACTCTTTGATGAAGTCAGGATTCTTGACTGCCGAGGTGTTAACCGAGACTTTGTCTGCCCCGGCCCTGAGAACCTGGCGGATGTCATTAATAGAACTTATTCCTCCTCCAATCGTAAGAGGAATGAAAACCTCGTCTGCAGTCCTTTCAATCACATCTATCATGGTTTCCCTCCCATGAACAGAAGCTGTGATATCCAGAAAAACAAGTTCGTCTGCACCCTCTTCATTGTAGCGCTTGGCGAGTTCCACAGGGTCTCCGGCCTCTTTCAGGTCCACAAACTCCACACCCTTAACAACACAGCCGCCGGCTCTGTCAAGGGTTACATCAAGGCATGGTATGATTCTTTTTGTGAGCATCTAAGGGATAATAAATTTAACTGTTATTAAAAGCTTACCTAAATTAAGCCGGTAACGGTCTATCAGGTTTAACCTGCTAAAAAAAGGCAGTACACTTTAAAACGGATTCAAAAAATAGCTCTCTGCAGGTAGAGGAATCAAGCTTCTTTGAGTTGAAGTTTCAGGCCCGGGAAAAAGAGTTCTGTGTGCTCTAACCGAAGATATTCATCACACGTGCACCTTCAAGTCTGGACATCTCCACTTCGGAACCTTCAAGCACCTTTTTTCTAATTCTTATCGGAGCACTTACACGCAGGGCAAGGGCAATACAGTCGCTTGGTCTTGCGTCAAACTGCATGACGCTGTTGTCCTTTCTTATCAGGAGCCGGGCGTAATAGATTTTGTCAACCTTTTCATCAATCAATACGCCCTCGATTTTTATATCTAACCGTTCGAAAATATTGATCATAAGGTCATGAGCCATGGGTCGGGGAGGAGAAACGTTTTTAAGCACGTTTCCTATTGAGAGGGCTTCGAGATGCCCTATGTATATGGGAAGCATGTTCCCGTCCATATTTTCAAGAAGTACCACAGGGGTCGGGTCTGTAAAAACATCGACTATATAGACATCTTTAACACGAATTTCCTCAAAGTCCTCATAAATGTCTACGCCCATACTCAATAGAGTATTTCACACTTATTAATACCTTATTTAATTCTTTCATATTTATTAAAAAAGCGCTTACAGCTTTGCTTCAGATTTCTCTCGGATCTTAATTTTTTGCACTCTCAGCTTTTTCGAAAGCCATGTTTACCAATCAAAGGTACGAAAACGACCTCGCCTTTTCTCTTTTTATGTATATCGCCCTTACTGTCTTTTTTAATTCTTAAAAGCTCCTGGGAATAACTTCCCACAGGAATCACCATTATACCTCCGGGCTTTAACTGTTCCAGCAGAGGCTCAGGGATATAAGGGGCTGCGCATGTTACAGCTATCCTGTCATAGGGAGCATACTACGAATAACCCATTGATCCGTCTTCATGAATCACTGTAACGTTATCGTAGCCTGTTTCTTTCAGGTTCTTCTTTGCAAAATTTGCAAGGAACTCTATCCGCTCCACAGTGTATATATGTCCGCTTTTTCCTACTAATTCTCCCATCACTGCGGCATTATATCCGGAACCTGCCCCTATTTCCAAGACTATATGCCCCTCAGACAGCTCTAGAATTTCACACATAATAGCGACCATATGAGGAGCAGATATTGTTTGCCCGTGGCCGATTTCCAGAGGTCTGTCCACATAAGCTGCTCTTTGTTCATATTCCGGAACAAATTTATGCCTGGGAACACGGAGCATGGCTTCACGAACTTTTTCATCTAATATATTAGCCTCAAGCCCCTCTACGAGACGCTTGCGCAGTTCTTCGAATTTCTTTTCCTCTTCTCCGGTATTATAATCCTCTTCACCATGGCCCTCTTCGGAAATCACGCTGACCTGAACCTTCCCCTTTCTTTCTGGCAAAAATTCGTTTTACGTATTTTGCAGGCACAACATCGCCTTTTCTGGACCTGAATGCCCCATCTCTCACCTTGATTTTGGTGATGAAAAGACTTATTCTTCCCACTCTTTCTTCTGCTCCAACAGTAAACTCATAGTCTCCGGGAACACGCTTCTCGATAACATCTGTTTTTTCAACACCCGACTGCGCGGAGAATTTTACAGTTATCTCATCAATGGCTCTACCCCATATTGTATCGACATCTTCTGCCTTAGTCGATTGAACCCTTTTTTCTCCTACTTCAAGGGCAGTAATCAGGATAGGAACTACTACTCCTGTTTCTTCGTCATCTATAACCAGCTCGTCGTCTACCTGAAGGACAGTCTCGGAATCCAGTTCAGTTTTATAGGTATTTGAAATATCCATCTTGCTGACTATAACCTTCAAACTGACTGCTTTTGGGGTTTTTATCTTCGCTGCATGTACCTGTCCGCACTCAAGGCAGCGAACTAACGGGCTCTGCCCTTCTTTCAGAACTGCATGCCCTACTTCTTCTTTAGGGGAACATGAGGGGCATTCAACTTCAATTTCTCTTGTCATGGTCTGATCAATAGATGGATTCAAAATACTAAATACTTAACTTCTCCGGTGGTGTTTTTTCTGGAGGTGTTCTGAAAGGAGAACTGGTACAAAAAAGGTTTCAAGAAATTAAAGGTAAAAGCACAGGTAAAATTTACAAAATTTATGGTGAACTATTCTTTTTCATTCCAGAGACAATTTCGTTCAATGGCTTTTTCAGATCGTTTCGAGTTCTTCAGCCGGCGCTGAAGGTGTGCAACTGGCCTCCACACGTCTTTCGTTCGTTCTTGTTATCAAAAGTTTTATTATAACGAAATGCATAATCTAACATCTCATTATTGAGATGCATCTCAAAATTAAGATAGGCGTGCTGACAGTGCCGGATATTGAACACCTGAAGAAACTTGCACTTATTGGAGCAGTAAACAAAACCATTAAGGTATCTTCGAATGAGTTTCAAAAGCATACCGGGGCAAGCTCAAAAACCGCAGCAAGAAAACTAAAACAGCTGGAAGAAGAGGGGCTGATCGAAAGAAAGATAGTCTCAGGTGGCCAGTTGATAAAAATGACCGAAAAAGGGATTGAAATTCTTAAGAGCGAATATATAGAATACAGCAGGATCTTTTCTCCGGAATCTGATCTTTTAGAGCTTGAGGGAAAGGTGCTTAAGGGCCTGGGCGAAGGCCAGTATTATGTCAATATACCCGGATACAGGAAGCAATTTGAGGAAAAATTACGTTTCGAACCTTTTCCCGGGACTCTGAATATACAACTTTCCGAAAACAGTTCGGCTCTTCGAAATCTGTTACGCGAAATGCCGGCTGTCCGGATAGAAGGCTTCAATGACGGAGAACGCACTTTCGGAGGCGGAAAATGTTACCCGGTTATTATCGGCGGTATAGAAGCTGCTGTAGTCGCCCCTGAGAGAACACACTACCCGTCAGATTTGATTGAGATTATTGCACCTGTAAAGTTAAGGGATGCCCTGCAATTGAACGACGGAGACAGAGTTGTGATACAGGTAAAAAATCAGGGTATGGAGAACCAAAAATGAGCGGAAGTACGGTTTACGATTGTTTTACGTATAGAAATGAGAATATCAACCTGGCGCTGGAAGCCCTGCGTGCCGGAAACATGATCCAAATTTACGATTCGGACTCCAGGGAAGGGGAAACCGACCTTGTAATTCCTGCAAAAGCGGTAACCTGCAAAGATGTGAAATGGATGCGAAAAGATGCAGGCGGCCTTATCTGTGTAGCAGTTGACCCTGTGGCATCAAAACAACTCAGGCTGCCTTTCATGGCAGAACTCGTCCGGGAAGCCAGCAAAAACAGTGACGTTCTCGGGGAAGTGGCGGAAAAGGATGGAGACCTTAAATACGATTCTCATTCTTCCTTTTCTCTCTGGGTGAATCACAGAGATACTCGAACCGGAATCCCTGATGATGAAAGAGCTCTTACTATCCGGAAAATCGGAGAAATCACAGAAAAAAATCTTTCCGGAGATAATATCCATTTTGGGGAAGAATTCAGAACCCCTGGACACGTTGCACTGCTGAGAGCCGCAGAAGGACTTCTGGACGAGCGCAAAGGACAGACTGAACTTTCAGTTGCTCTTGCTCGCATGGCGGGAATTACCCCTGCAATGGTAGTTTGCGAGATGCTGGATGATTATAATGGCAAGGCCCTTTCCAAAGAAAACGCAAAAGAATATGGCAAAGAACACGGGCTTATATTTCTGGAAGGGCAGGAAATTCTAGAAGCTTATATGACATGGGTAGGCTCATAATAGCAGTTCTTCTTTTTCTTCCGCCTTTTTTCAGTTTTATTTTTTTCCAGCTCTGATTTTTATCCCTTTTTAAAACGCAGAATTCTATATAAAAGAGAAATTAGTATATCATTGATAGCTTCTTGATATTTTTCAACCGTATTAATTATTTTTGCTTTATGTCCGGTTTCATACGGTCGATGTAAGGCGATGTAAGGGGGGTCAGATTTGTGTTACAAAAATCTAAAAAAGTTCAGCAAGTTCTTATCTATGTGCTATTTCTGAACCTTGCCGTTGCATTTGCCAAAATAATTTACGGAAATTTAACAAGCACTTTAAGCATGATTGCAGACGGCTATCATTCCCTTTTTGATGGGGTTTCCAACATTATAGGACTGGCTGGGAGCTTCATTGCATCCCGGCCGCCTGACAGCGATCACCCTTACGGGCACCAAAAATACGAAACCGTAGCCTCCATTTTTATCGCATTACTGCTTATTTTTGTGGGCGTTGAGATTTTCCGAGATGCTCTTAACCGTTTCCTTGTCCAGAGCACGCCAAAGGTCACAGATGTCAGTTATCTGGTGATGCTCGGGACAATGTGCATTAATTATCTGGTCACACGATATGAACATAAACAGGGGGTATCTCTCAGGAGCCAGGTACTTATAGCGGACTCCATGCATACCAGAAGTGATATTTATGTCTCTCTTTCCGTTATAGTAAGCCTGACTGCCATAAATTTGGGATTTCCTATGATGGACCCTTTAGTCGCCCTAGTGATCGCTTTTTTAATTTTCAAGGCAGGATACGGAATTGTAAAAGAAAGTTCAAGGTCCCTTCTGGATATGTCCAGGATTGAAGAGAAAGAAATTTGTGACCTGGTTATGGGAATTGAAGGGGTAAAGGGCTGTCACAAGATTCGGACTCGTGGCAGCATTGGAGATATTAAAGTCGATATGCACCTGCTTGTCAGGTCTGACATGCCTCTCGAAGACGCACATATTATCACTCACATGGTCAGCAAAAAGCTGAAGGGCGAATACAAAGACATCTCTGATGTAGTCATACATCTTGAGCCCTCCTCACAACAACCCCAAGGATCAAATAGCAAAAAAACCAGTTAAGATGCATGGCTGGAAACGTTTTCGGGCAGATGTTTCGAATAACTACATGGGGCGAATCCCACGGAAGGGCTGTGGGCGTCGTGGTAGATGGATTGCCTGCAGGTCTTCCTTTCTCCGAGGCTGACATCCAGAAAGAACTGGATAGAAGGCGCCCGGGACAGAGTGAAGTTTCAACTCCCAGGCGCGAGGCTGACAGGGTGGAGATTCTTTCGGGAATTTTTGAAGGAATGAGCACAGGCACTCCTGTTTCCATGCTGGTTTGGAACTCGGATGCCAGGTCTTTGGCTTATGATGCTATCAAAGATACTCCCCGTCCCGGACATGCTGACTTCACCTATATCTCCAGGTATGGGATAAGAGACCACCGCGGAGGAGGCAGGTCTTCAGCCCGCGAAACAATAGGCAGGGTTGCAGGCGGAGCTCTTGCAAGGTTACTGCTTTCCAGATTTGGAATCAGGATTGTAGGCCATGTGCTTGAACTCGGAGGGATCCGAGCAAAACCCATGTCTTTTGATGAAATCCTTGAAAACGTGGAAAAAACCCCTGTGCGCTGTGCCGACCTCGAAGTTGCTAATAAAATGATTGAAAAAGTTACAGCCCTACGGCAGGAAGGAGATAGCGCCGGAGGTATTGTAGAGGTTATTGCGAAAGGCGTGCCTGCAGGCCTGGGAGAGCCTGTTTTTGACCGGCTGGATGCTGACCTTGCAAAGTCCCTTATGAGCATTCCTGCGGTCAAGGGTTTTGAAATCGGAGCCGGATTTGAGGCCTCCCGCCTGCTTGGAAGTGAAATGAACGATCCTTTCAGGATGGAGGAAGGAAAAATAACCTGTTCGAGCAATAATGCAGGCGGAATCCTTGGAGGAATTTCAACAGGTCTGGATATCATCTGCAGGGTTGCAGTGAAACCCACTCCATCCATAGGAAAAGTTCAGCAAACAGTAGACCTGTCAGCCCGTGAAAACACCGAAATCGCGATCAAAGGACGACATGATCCTACAATCCCTCCGCGTATGGTACCGGTTGCCGAAGCCATGGTTGCCCTTGTGCTTGCCGACCATATGCTCAGGAGCGGCTTTATCAATCCCAGGACCCTGCTGGAATAAAGAGAATACATTATAATTCTGTATGAACAACTTGAATAATCACCAAAGTATGGGGCGGGGCGCCTCTCCCGTCAACTGGGTTTTTTTTTCCAATTCTTTCCTGTAATCATTTAAGTGTTATTCAATTTGGAAAGTTCGATAACTACCTTATTATAAATATCTTATTCTCTTAACTCCTTACTAGTAAAGCCTTCAGTCCTCCAGTCGGGTGACTTATTTCTTGTTCTTTTTTACAGGTCTAAGTCTGAAATGGCAGAATATTAATATTACTTTATTAATATGACCTCTCAAGTTAAAATTACATCAATTCTCGGTAAAATTGAATCACTCTCATATTCAGCCCTCAGATTGTGATTTTTACTTTATAATTATTGTTAATTTGTAACTCTAATTAACCTTTGACTCCTATTAATAAAAACCCTTAATTTATGATTGTCATGACAAATGCACCAAGGCTTATCGCATGGGAACTGACTGCGGGCTGCAACCTGAACTGCGTACACTGCAGGGGAGCTTCCACTTCCTCGGTTCCGGCAGGTGAGCTTACAACTGATGAAGCTAAACATTTCATTGATGAGGTTGCAGGGCTTGGAAAGCCCATTCTCATCCTGAGCGGAGGCGAGCCTCTCACCAGACCTGACGTTTTGGAGATTGCTCGCTACGGCACTGATGCCGGGCTTCGAGTAGTGCTTGCAACAAACGGCACACTTCTCACTCCTGAGCTTGTAGAGAAACTGAAAGACGCAGGCGTTCAGAGGCTCAGTATAAGTGTTGACGGAGCGAATGCAGAGACACACGATAATTTCAGGGGAATGCCCGGAGCCTTTGAAAGGACGCTTGCAGGCATTGAAGTTCTCAGGAAAACAGGTTTTCCTTTCCAGATAAACACAACGATCTCAAAGCGCAACCTTGAGGAAATTCCAAAGACCTTTGAGCTTGCAAAAGAGCTTGGAGCAGTTGCATATCATGTCTTTTTCCTTGTGCCCACAGGAAGGGGAGAAGAGTCCGATGAAGTGTCCCCGGCAGACTACGAGCGTATTCTGCACTGGTTTTATGATCTGCAGAAAGACTCGGAAATTCAGCTGAAAGCGACCTGTGCCCCCCACTATTTCAGGATAATGCGCCAGCGGGCAAAAAAGGAAGGAATTGAAATCTCGGTGAAAACTCACGGCTACGAGGCAATGACAAAAGGCTGTCTCGGAGGGACAGGCTTCTGTTTCGTATCAAGTGTGGGTGAGGTATACCCTTGCGGTTATCTGCCTGTGCTTGCCGGAAATATCAGGGAACAACCCTTCAGGGATATCTGGGAAAATTCCGGGGTCTTCAAAAAACTCCGGAATCCCGAGGAGCTTAAGGGCAAATGTGGAATCTGCGAGTACAAAAAAGTCTGTGCTGGCTGCAGGGCAAGAGCTTATGCTGCTACAGGCGATTATCTTGAAGAAGAGCCGTACTGTATCTACAGGCCTGGAAAAAATGATCGTGATCAGGATGATTGAATTTGAAAACTGCAACAGCCGGCTCCAGAATGCGGACGCCGATTTCACCTCTGACATACAGCCTTACGAAGAGGAAGTTCCTGAATTTGAACTTGATGAGACCGACAAGATAATTCTGAACCAGATCCAGCAGGAGGTTCCTCTGGAAGTCGAGCCATTTGAAAAGTTAGGTGAAATTCTCGGCCTTTCTGAAACCGAAGTTCTCGGACGGCTGCGTGAACTCAACAGGAAAGGAGCAATAAGACGGATAGGGCCGGTCCTCAGCACAAGAAATATGGGTGGAGTAAGCACTCTCGTAGCCCTTAAGGTTCCCGATACCCGAATCGAAGAAGTTGCAAATTTTATAAATGAGTACCCTGAAGTTTCCCATAATTACCTTCGGAATGCTGCACAGTATAACCTCTGGTTTACGCTTTCTGCTCCGAATAAAAAAAGGCTTGAGAAGATAGTTGACGAAATCAGGGAGAAAACAGGCTGTCCTCTGTTAAACCTTCCTACAAAGCGCCTTTTTAAGATAAATGTGAAGTTCGATATCAGGTGAAAATAATGGATAAAACGGATGTAAAACTTCTCAAGCTCACACAGGATGGGATTCCGATAACTCATTCCCCTTTCAAGGTCCTTGCTGCCGAACTTGGGATAAGTGAGCAGGAAGTTGTTGACAGGCTTAAAAGCCTTCAGAAAGCCGGAAAAATCCGGCGTTTCGCAGCTTCAATAGGACATCGGGCAATCGGAATTACGGCCAATGCTATGTGCGTCTGGAATGTCCCCGATGACCGGATAGAAAAAACAGGAGCATTAATGGCAGAATTCCCCGAAGTGACTCACTGCTATGAGCGCCCGCGTTATCCCGACTGGCCATACAACCTGTTCACTATGGTTCACTCATACACTTCTGAAGACTGTGAAAAGGTAGCTATCAGGATTTCGGAAGCTACAGGAATCAAGGATTATACCCTTTTTTTCAGTGAACGTGAGTTCAAGAAAACCGGGGTCAGGCTGTAAACAGGTTTTTGGTCTGGTCTTAAATTATATTAGTCAAGAGGTTCCTGAAAATGGCTGAAAAAAACAATTTTCTTCCCCTTATGCTTGACCTGTCTGGCAGGAAAATCATTATCTTCGGAGGAGGTTCTGTCGGGGAGCGCAAAGCCGAATTATTTTCCGGCTGTGCGGACACCCTTGTTTTCAGCCTTGAATTCTCTCAGCGGCTGCAGGAACTTGAAGCTTCAGGGCAGGTGCGACTATTTAGGGTTGATCTTCTTGCTGCGTCGGATTCCGAACTCAGGAAACTCATTTCAGGGGCTTTTATTGTCATACCCGCAACCAGCAGTTTCGAGCTTAATCGAAAAATCACTCTCGTTGCACGGGAAAGCGATATTTTGATTAATCAGGTCGATGCTTTAGGTAGTGTCGTAATCCCGTCAGTAATAAAAAGAGGAGACCTTGTAATCGGGATTTCCACTCTTGGACACAGTCCCGCAGTATCCAAATATACCCGCAGGCAGATAGAAGGTCTGATTACTCCTGCATATTCGGATATGATCCGGCTTCAGGACGAACTCAGGACTTACCTCAAGCAGTATGTGGCTGAGCAAAGAAAGAGGAAAGAACTCCTCTGGAAAGTCCTGGAAAACGAAGCTGTCTGGAACGGGTTTTCCGAGTCTTATGAAAAGGCAGAAGAAAGGGCATACGCTATAATTTCTGATTGCCTGGAAAATTCCGGAAAGTAAACCCTGGCAGGAAGCGCAGGGCTTTTCAAAGGAAAATGTACTCTATAAAAAGAGTACTCTATAAAAAGAATTGTTCTGCAAATATAATTATTCTGTATAAAAGTATTCTCTTAATCAAAATATTCTGTAAATTAAAATTCCTTTGATGAAAAAAGCTTAGGAGTTATGGACAAAGTTTAATTTACAACTCCTTATATTATTATTCTATTTCCTGTATTCATTCTATCCGGAGGCTCTCTGTGACAGAAATCTCAAGTATGGTTATATCCCATAAAAAAGCAAAGGTTGAGGAAATGGAGTCCGCCTGGCACGGAGATCTGGACGGACTGCTCCATAACCTGTATCACCAGGAGTATGTTTACGAGTGCGTAGTCTTAAAAACGTGCAACCGTGTTGAAATCTACGTTGTTTCCCCCAAAAGCAGCAGTGTACTTTTCTCTTTTGCAAAAGAAATGGGAGCTTCCACCCATATTATCGATTTTTACGGGCATGATGAGTCCCTGGAGCACCTGCTAAGGCTTGCTGGTGGTCTTGAATCCATGATTGTAGGGGAAGACCAGATTCTTGGACAGATGAAAGATCTTTATGCATATTCTAAGAAAATGGGGACAACCGGAAAAATCCTGGATACTGCCTTTGAGAAGGCTATTCAGGTAGGAAAGAGAATTCGCAATGAAACCAAAATCAACAAGGGTTCGGTTTCCATAGGTTCTGCGGCTGTAGATCTGGCAGAAGATATTCTGGAAGGGCTTACGGGAAAATCCGTGCTCGTGATAGGAGCCGGAGAAATAGGTGTCCTTGTTGCAAAGGCTCTGGCTGAAAAGGATATCGAAGCAATATACATTGCTAACCGCACCTTCAAGAAAGCCGAAGAAATTGCCTATGAACTCGGAGGACATGCAGTCAGGCTTGATGATATCCAGACTTATCTTAAGGACGCTGATGTGGTCATCAGCGGCACAGGTGCTCCGCATTACATTCTGACCAGGGAGATCGTTCAAAAGGCTATACAGAACAGAAACCGCAAACTTCTCCTTGTTGATATCGCAAATCCCAGAGATATCGAGGAATCGGTTGTTGAATTTGATAATGTTGAACTGTGCAATATCGACAACCTCAGGGTCATCAGCGAAAGGACTCTCAAAATGAGGAAGGAAGAGGCTAAAAAAGCCGAAGCTATAATTCAGGAAGAGATCAGACTTTTAAACCTTCAGTACAAGCGCCAAAAAGCTGACCGTCTTATTGCCGACCTTTACCGGCAGGTATACGATGTTCGGATAAGGGAAAGGGAAAAGGCAGTTAACAGACTTTGCGCCTATCATACTATCGGAGAGATTGAAACTGAGGTTCTTGACGACCTCACTCATTCTATCGTTAACAAGATCCTTGCCGAGCCCACAAAAGTCCTTCGCCAGGCCGCAGAACTCGGAAATGACGAGTTCCTTGATGTGGTTTCAAGGATATTCTGCCTCGAAAAGAACAGTGTAAGGGTTGAAAAACTAAAGCCCGATTGCGGAAATGAACTAAACCGGGTCTCTGAAGAAAGCAACTCATAATAAAGTAACTAAAATTAATTTATAATTACAGGAGTGATCACATGTTTCCAGATGTCAGGTTGAGACGATTGAGAAAAGGAAAGATCAGGAACCTTGTGCGTGAAACCACCTTATCAGTGGACGACCTGGTTCAACCTATTTTTGTGGATGAGACTATCGACTCCCCGGTTGAGTTCTCTTCCATGCCAGGCATATACAAGTTTCCTCTCTCAGATGTTGCAAAAGAAGCAAAAGAGATTTCAGAATTAGGGATACCTGCTGTTATTCTTTTTGGAGTGCCTGCTTCCAAGGACGCAGAGGGAAGTTCCTCATGGGGAGAAATTGATGTCATCCAGGAGGCTGTCCGGAGGATTAAGGCTGATCTTGGAGACGAACTCGTGGTGATCACGGATATCTGCATGTGTGAATACACAAACCACGGACATTGCGGGATAATCGATTTCGAAACTAAAGAGGTCCTGAACGACCCTACCCTTGAGGTTCTCGGAAAGATTGCAGTCAGCCACGCAAGAGCAGGTGCTGATATGGTAGCCCCCTCAGGAATGATGGATGGAATGGTAGAAGCCATCAGGCAAGCACTTGACCTTAATGGCTTTGAGAATATTCCCATAATGTCTTATGCCGCAAAATTCAGTTCATCCTTCTACGGGCCTTTCAGGGAAGCAGCAGACTCAGGCTGTTGTTTCGGAGACCGCTCCACCTACCAGATGGACCCTGCAAACAGCAATGAGGCTCTCAGGGAAGTGACCCTGGATGTGGCCGAAGGGGCAGATATTATAATGGTGAAGCCAGCCCTCAGTTACCTGGATATTGTCTACAGGGTCAAGACTGAGTTTGGAATGCCGACAGCCGCATACAATGTTAGCGGGGAGTACTCCATGATTAAAGCAGCCGCAGCTAATGGCTGGATTGATGAAAAAAAAGCCGTGTACGAGTCTCTCATCTCCATTAAAAGGGCGGGAGCAGACATTATCATTACTTACTTTGCAAAGGATGCTGCCCGCATGTTGAAGTAAGCGCCTTTTTCAGGCGCTCCTGCTTTTCAGGAAACTTCAGTTTTTTCCTTTTCGACAGCCTCTCTTAATTTTTTAAAAATTGCTACTCGTTTCGTTTATGTTCTCATCAATAACTGCTTAATAGGGGAAGGCTCTGTTATAAGATAGAAAAGAGATACAGAAAACAGTAAAATTACCTTTACTTACAGGTTTTCCGAATTTGTATTTCAGTTTAATTTATAATTCAGTTGAATTCAGAGTTTCGCTTTAATTCATGAATTACCAGTATGTTGAATCAGTACGTTGAATCAGTACGTTGAATCAGTACGTTGAAGATTTCTAGTCCAATCCGGTGAGATTTCCATGATATCTGAGGTAACACTTGAGAAGTCCATACAAATGTATGAGAAAGCAAAGACCCTTATTCCGGGCGGGGTAAGCAGTCCTGTGCGTGCAATCAAGCCCTATCCTTTTTATACGGCCTCAGCTGATGGCTCAAAGATAAAGGACCTTGACGGGAACGAGTACATCGATTACTGCCTGGCTTACGGCCCTGAAATCCTTGGGCACAACCACCCTGTAATAAAAGAGGCCATTAAAGCCCAGCTCGATAAAGGCTGGCTCTATGGAACCCCTACAGAGCTTGAAGTAACCCTGGCAGAAAAGATTGTGGGGTATTATCCCAGTATTGACATGCTCCGTTTCGTTTCTACAGGGACTGAAGCCACAATGAGCGCCCTCCGCCTTGCCCGCGGCTTTACAGGTAGAAACAAATTTATAAAAATCGAAGGCGGATTTCACGGTGCCCATGATGCCGTACTGGTAAAAGCAGGTTCAGGAGCTACAACCCTGGGAGAACCCGATTCCCTGGGCATTCCTGCAGATTTCACTAAACATACCTTGCAGGCTCCGTATAACGATATTGAAGCAATGGCCGAACTTGTGGAGAAGAACAGGGATAAACTGGCCGCGGTTATAATAGAACCCGTGCTCGGGAACATAGGTCCGATCATCCCAATTCCTGGCTACCTGGAAGAACTCAGGAAGCTAACCCTGGAAAACGATGTGCTTCTAATTTTTGATGAGGTCATTACAGGATTCAGGCTTGCAATGGGTGGAGCTCAGGAATACTTCGGAGTCGTGCCTGATATGACTACCCTGGGAAAAATCGTAGGTGGAGGCTTGCCTATAGGGGTTTTCGGCGGCAGTCGGGAAATCATGGAAATGGTATCCCCGTCCGGAGCTGTTTACCAGGCAGGGACTTTCAGCGG
This sequence comes from Methanosarcina baikalica, assembly GCF_031461075.1. Classification (NCBI taxonomy): domain Archaea; kingdom Methanobacteriati; phylum Methanobacteriota; class Methanomicrobia; order Methanosarcinales; family Methanosarcinaceae; genus Methanosarcina; species Methanosarcina baikalica. Next base: position 48,000 of record NZ_JAVKPK010000014.1, read on the forward strand.
AAGTCCATGTTCTGTAGCTGCGGGCATTGCAATGCTTGATTATCTGAAACAGGAAAACATCCATGCAAAACTCAATTCGACAGGCGATTACATACGGGCTATGCTCTCTGAAATCGTTGAAGACGAAGGGCTTGACTATCACGTATGCGGAATTGCTTCCATGTTCAAGATCTTCTTCGGGGCTGAACCTCATAACTACCAGGAGGCTCTGAAGTGCGATAAGGAGGGTTATCTTGCTTTCTTCCACAGGATGCTCGCAAGCGGAATTTTCCTCCCTCCCTCGCAATTCGAGACCAATTTCGTCTCTGCAGCCCATAATGAAGAAGACATCGAAAAAACCCTTAAAGCATATACTGAAAATATCTGAGCAGATTTGCGTCTTTGAAAACGAGGATTCCATATGATTATAGGTACGCGGGGCAGCCAGCTTGCGCTTGCTCAGACCAAAAATGTTGCACGCCTTTTAAAAGAACAGGGCGTTGAAACCAGCTTGAAAATTATAAAAACCAGCGGAGACAGGTTCACGGACCGTCCTCTGCATGCAGTATCAGGTGGAGTTGGGGCTTTTGTCAGGGAACTGGACGATGTTATGCTTGCAGGAGAAATAGATATTGCTGTCCATTCCATGAAGGATATGCCAACTGTCCGCCCGCCAACACTTCCAACCGCTTCCGTTCTAAAGCGAGATACCCCGTTCGATATCCTGCTAACATATGACGGGACCACACTGGATGAGCTACCGGAGCAGTCCATTATAGGCACCAGTTCCCTGAGAAGGGCTGCTCAGATCAGGCGCTACAGGCCCGACCTCATTACGCAGGATTTAAGGGGCAATATTGATACAAGGCTCAGGAAGCTCAAAGAAGGGCAATATGACGGTATCCTGCTTGCCAGGGCCGGGCTCGAACGCCTGGGCTGGGAACTTGAAGGGGAAATCCTTTCTCCGGACTTCTTTTGCCCCTCTCCGAATCAGGGCACGGTTGCAGTGGTCACAAGGGCAGGCACTGAGGCTGAAGCTGCAGTTTCCAGACTTGAAGATCTCGAAAGCCGGATTGTCACTGAAATCGAGCGCATCCTGATTTTCGAACTCGGTGGAGGCTGCACTACCCCTATAGGTTCCTATGCCGAACTGACGCAGGATAAAAAACAAATCCATGTTCGGGCCGAAGTCCTTTCCCTTGACGGGCGGGAGGCTGTCAGGATAGACGAGTTTATCCCTATGCTCGGAGGCATCGAAAAAGCCAGGGAACTCGGGCACAGGCTTGTACAGATGGGCGGCAAGAGACTGGCTGAAGAGGCGCTCTTGCAGCTTTCCAGAGATTCGTGCGACTGCTCAGATGATTCATACGACTGATGATACTGACAGGGCAGAAAGGAGTCATCCATGTACACTCTTACCGGACTTAAACTGAAAAATCCGACCATTCTTGCAGCCGGGGTGCTTGGCACAACAGGAGCATCTCTTTGCAGGGTCGCACGTGAGGGGGGAGCAGGCGCAGTTGTGACCAAATCCATAGGTCCTATGCCTAAAACCGGGCACTTCAACCCTAGCATGGTCAAACTCGACTGTGGCTTTTTGAATGCTATGGGACTTCCGAACCCTTCCTATCCGGGTTTCCTGCAGGAACTCGAGATTGCAAAAAAGGATTCAAGGGTCCCGGTAATTGCAAGCATTTTCGGCGGAAGTCCTGCTGAATTTAAAGAAGTTGCTGAAGGTCTCCTTCCTGCAAAACCCAATGCTTTCGAGCTTAATGTGAGCTGCCCCCATGCAGAGGGATATGGGGCGGCTGTCGGTTCTGATCCCTGCCTTGTAGAAGCAGTCACAGAAGCGGTAAAAGATGTAGTAAACGTGCCTGTGTGGGTCAAGCTTACCCCCAATGTTTCTGACATTACGTGCATAGGGACTGCAGCTGAATCAGGGGGCGCGGATGCGGTTGTTGTAATCAATACCTTAAAAGGAATGGCTATAGACATCGAGTCAGGGTATCCTGTCCTGGGAAACCGTTCAGGCGGGCTTTCAGGAAAAGCTGTTAAGCCTGTGGCTGTCAAATGTGTCTACGACCTTTATACTGCTCTGGAAATTCCTGTAATAGGAGTAGGAGGGGTGTCTACCTGGCAGGATGCTGTAGAAATGATGATGGCAGGAGCGGCGGCTGTCCAGGTCGGGTCTGCAGTGTATGACAGGGTTGACATATTCTCCGAAATCAGTACAGGGATCGAAGCTTTCCTGCAGAGGAAAGGGTATTCGGATGTGAAAAAATTAATAGGGCTTTCCCATGAGATGGTCTGATGTTACCTCTTAATGCTACAATAGTACGGATAATTGAAGAGTCTCCTTCTGTCAGGACTTTTTTCTTTGATCTCCAGTTTGAGACTATGGAGCCCGGCCAGTTTGTAATGGCATGGGTCAGGGGCGTGGATGAAGTGCCCATGGGCCTCTCCAAAAAAAACTCTATTACTGTCCAGAAAGTGGGAGAGGCAACCGCGAAAATCTTTGAATTTAAAGAAGGAGATTCTTTCGGGCTAAGGGGGCCTTTCGGAAGGGGCTTTTCTCTTCCTTCTAAGAGCGAAAAAATCCTGATAGTTGCAGGCGGTGTCGGAGCTGCTCCTCTTGCTCCTTATGCAGACGCAGCCCGTAACGCAGGCTCTAAGGTGCACACAGTCCTTGGAGCACGGAGTGCAGGCGACCTGATTTTTGAAGATCGCTTTGAAGAGGCAGGGGAAGTTTACGTTTCCACTGATGACGGCTCAAAAGGGACAAAGGGTTTTGTAACCGATGTTCTAAGTAGCCTCAACCTTTTGGTTTATGATAGGATCGCTGTCTGCGGCCCGGAAGTAATGATGGCATCTGTTTTCAGGTTACTTGAGGATAGAAAGGTTCTTGAAAAGGCAGAGTTCAGCCTTCATCGCTATTTCAAATGCGGTATCGGAGTCTGCGGAGCATGCTGCATAGATCGGTCCGGGCTCCGGGTTTGCAAGGACGGGCCTGTGTTTTCAGGCGTTCAGCTCCTTGATTCCGAACTCGGGAAATATGCACGGGATGCCAGTGGGCGAAGAGTTAAAATTTAAGTTTTGATATATCCTTTAAAAAATGAAAAAAAGCAGGTGGAAAGATCCCAAAACGCAGGAGAAGGCAAAGATATGATTGGAAGATTCAGATCAGGAGATGAAATATTTTATGGAGAGATCGAAAGTGGGCACGTATATCCTAAATGTGGGGCTCTAGCAGGGGTTTTTGAGCTTCAGGAACTACGCGTCCTCCCGCCCGCGTCTCCCTCCAAAATCGTATGTGTTGGCCTGAATTACCGGGACCATGCCGAAGAACTGTCCATGGAAGTCCCGGAGACTCCTGTTCTCTTTTTAAAGCCTCCTTCAGCAATTATAGGGCATAAAGACAAGATCATTTATCCGGCATCCAGTTCTAGAGTAGAACATGAGGCCGAACTAGCAGTTGTTATCGGCAAACGCTGTAAGAGTATTTCAGCCTCAAAGGCTGAGGACGTGATTGCGGGTTATACCTGTTTCAATGATGTAACTGCACGGGATCTTCAACAAAAGGATGGGCAGTGGACCAGGGCAAAGAGCTTTGATACCTTTGCAGCCTTCGGGCCTTATCTTGCCTCCCCCGAAGAGCTGGATATTACGGATGCAAAAATTGCATGCCGGGTAAATGGGGAAACCAGACAGGATTCCAGCACTTCAAACCTTATTTTTGATATTCCTTACCTTATTGAATTTATCACCGAGATCATGACCCTGGAAGTGGGAGATGTTATCACTACAGGAACTCCGCCTGGTGTTGGAGAACTACAGCGTGGGGACACTGTCGAAGTGGAAATCCAGGGAATCGGAATACTTCTAAACGAGGTTGTCTGATGCTGCTTGAGCCTATCGGAACTGAACTTGACCTTATAGAGCGCCATCTTCTGGTGCTAAAAAAAGTGATCGAAGAAGCCCCTATCGGAATTCTGAAACTTTCAGAAGTCACTGGAATGCAGAACCACAAAGTGCGCTACTCTCTCAGAGTCCTTGAACAGGCTAATCTTATCAAGCCCTCGGCTCAGGGTGCAGTACCTGGAGATGCAGTTCCCAAATTCCTGGAGGAGTTTGAGAGCGAGCTTGAAAAAATAAATGATAAAGTGTCCCGTATCCGGAAAATTGAAGTTTCCATCCCGAAATAAAGGCTTCTGCGTGCAGGGAATATTTTTCGGAATGCCTTTTTTCAATTTATTCCGGGAATCTGGGGGCTTCGGTGACTTTTTATAACTCTATTTACATGTTTTTCCGCAATCATCGGATTCCGCGCATCTCATGGAATATTCACTTTTCCGTGAGTATCTATTAAATTGAATTATCCACTAACGTTTAATTTGATTTGTCTGACATTCTTAACATTCAATCCATGTTTATTTTTGGAGAAACTTCTATGACCTTAAGTCCTGAAGACCTTAAAACAATAGAAAAATACGCCTTTCAAAATGCTGTAAAATACGGGAAAGCCCCCCAGCCCAAAGCTGTTATGGGAAAGGTAATGGGGGAGTGCCCTCAACTCAGAGCCGATCCCGGTGCAGTATCCGAAGCTCTTGAATCTATTGTTTCCGAAATTGCTAAAGGAAACCCTGAAATCTGGGAAGCCCGGCTCTCTGAAATTGCACCCGAACTTATTGAAGCTCTGAGTGTGAAGAAAGAGCCCGATAAAGGCTTAAAACCCCTGGAAGGGGCAGAACCCGGCAAGGTTGTAATGCGTTTTGCCCCAAATCCTAATGGGCCGGCGACCCTGGGCAGTGCAAGAGGCATGGTAGTAAATTCCGAATATGTGAAGATATACACCGGAAAATTCATCCTGCGTTTCGATGATACCGATCCTGACATCAAACGGCCTATGCTTGAAGCCTATGACTGGTACCTCGATGACTTTAAATGGCTCGGAGTTGTGCCTGACCAGGTGGTCTATGCGTCTGATCACTTCCCTCTCTATTACGATTATGCAAGAAAACTCATTGAAATGGGCAAAGCTTATGTTTGTTTCTGTAAAGGGGAAGATTTCAAGCGCTTGAAGGACGCCAAGCAAGCTTGTCCTCACAGGGACGTAAGCCCTGAAGAAAATCTCATGCACTGGGAAAAGATGCTTGCCGGGGAATACGAAGATCAGCAGGCAGTTCTGAGGATTAAAACCGATATAAAATATAAGGACCCAGCTTTACGGGATTGGGGGGCATTCAGGATCCGAAAAATGTCCCATCCCCGCCCTGAGATCGGAAATAAATACATTGTCTGGCCCCTCCTGGATTTTGCAGGCGCTATCGAAGACCACGAACTCGGCATGACCCATATCATCCGAGGCAAAGACCTGATAGACAGCGAAAAGCGGCAGGGGTATATCTACAATTACTTTGGCTGGAACTACCCGAAGACAACCCACTGGGGCAGAGTTAAAATCCACGAGTTCGGAAAGTTCAGCACCAGTACCCTCCGAAAAGCCATAGAAACAGGGGAATACAGCGGCTGGGACGATCCGAGGCTGCCCACAATCCGGGCAATCCGGCGCCGTGGAATACAGGCTGAAGCCCTCAAAAAATTTTTGATAGAGATGGGAGTCGGGATGACTGACGTGAGCATAAGCATGGAGTCTCTGTATGCCGAGAACCGCAAAATCGTGGACCCTATTGCAAACCGCTATTTCTTTGTCTGGGACCCGGTAGAAATGGAAATCACAGATGCAGAGTCGACAGTTGCTAAACTTCCACTTCACCCCACTGACCATGCAAGAGGATTTCGGGAAATTGCCGTAGGAAATCAGGTGCTTGTCTGTAAGGATGATGTAGAAAAGCTGGAAATTGGTTCCGTCCTCCGCTTAAAAGATTTCTGCAATGTCGAAATCACTTCCCTTTCTCCACTTCAGGCAAAATGCTCTGATATTTCTCTTGAAGCCCTTAAAAAAGCAAAAGCAAAAATCCTCCACTGGGCGCCAGTTGACGGAATTTCCGTTACAGTTCGCGGCCCCGAAGGCGATATCAAAGGAATCGGTGAGCACGGGATTGCAACCGAACTTGACAGAATCGTACAGTTCGAGCGCTTTGGGTTCTGCAGGATCGATGCGGTAGAGGAAGACGAAGTTGTGGCTTATTTTGCCCACAAATAATTTCTGGAAGAAGGTGGGCAGGAAACTGTTCACTCTTTCTTTTGCTCACTCCTTTTTATTAATTTTTCATTATTCCTTATTTCTTATCTGGAAGTGTCCGTAATTTGTTGATTTGATATTAAAAAATGAGCTTATCCGTCATTTTTGGCCATTTTTTAGAGAGATTTTAATTTTGTGATTTTCAGTAGTACTCCCTATCTAATTTCTTGACTCTTTCAGAGCTCATTTGAAATTCTCAAAAGTTTTTCTTTTACCTTTTTTGTACCGAAAAACTTCGCTATTTCTGTACATATTTACTGCGACCTTATTCTTTTTCTCGAAACAAACTCTCTAAAATTACACATTTTCTTAAAGCTTACATTTAAATGACAAAGTTTAAAAATGTAAATATATCTAAATTATTAACATTTTTTATATGAAAATTAAGCGAAAGATAAAGGAGTAGGATAAATGAAAATTAACAAAAAATTGCATTCCCTGGCCTTAGCATCATCAGCCCTGGTTTTATTTTTGATTCTCGTTTCATCTACTGTATCGGCGGCTACTGAGCAAACTGCTTCGCTTACGATCAATGAAACTCGGATAACTACCAGTGGATCAGCAGCGTTTCCTGCTATATATGGTGACAGGATAGTATGGGAGGACTGGCGTAATGGAAACAGGGATAATGGACCCTTCAATATTTACATGTACAATATCTCCACTCACAAGGAAACTCAAATTACCACAAGCGGATTAGCATTTTTTCCTGCTATCTACGGTGATAGGATAGTATGGCTGGATGGGCGCAATGGAAATAGTCAGAATGATACCGAGGGAGGACATGATGTCTACATGTACGATCTCTCTACTCACAAGGAAACTCGGATAACCAATAGCACAATCCCTGCTGATGGATTCGGGTATGGCCTCGGGGCGAGTATCTCCGGTAACAGGATACTGTGGGGTGGCACATATGATTATTGCATTTATGATATCTCCACTCACAAGAAAACTGATCTCAACGATGTGCCAATAATCAATCCTGCTTTTTTCGGTAACAGAATAGTGGGGGTGTCTGATATTGATGGACGTCCGAGTAATCTCACCATGTACGATCTCTCTACTCACAAGAAAACTCAGATTACCACCAGCGATGCAGCATTCAGTCCTGATATTTATAATAATATTATAGTTTGGGCAGATGAGCACAAGGGAGATGAAGTTTACCACTCCGAGATCTACATGTATGATCTTTCCAGTAAAAAGGAAACTCAAATTACCAACAGCGGATCAATATTTTATTATAGTCTTGCAATCTCCGAGGACAGGATATTGTGGGAGGATTATAATAATGGAAGTATTTACATGTATAATCTCTCAACTCAAGAGGAAACTCACACTAACGATACATCAGTTAGGGGAGGATTTGATTTCTATGGTGATAAGATAGTGTGGACGGATTGGGGCAATGAAAAACCCAATGTCTACATGGGTACTCTCATCAGTTCAAACCTGCCTGTTGCTGCATATTCTGCATCTCCAACCTGTGGAAAAGCACCATTAACTGTTGCCTTTACTGAAAAAAGTACAGGCTCACCGACTAAATGGAGATGGAGTTTTGGAGACGGAACAACTTCAACAACCCAGAATCCGAAACATAAGTATTCAAAAGCAGGAACCTATACAGTATCACTTAAAGCAACCAATGCTGCAGGAAGCAATACAAAAACATTAAAAAATTATATAAAAGTTACACCAACAAATACAAGACCGGGTATATACTCTGAAAACGAATAAACCCTTAAATTGAAAAATAATAAAAAAGATCAAGGCTAAGGGCAATGAGTGGATAAACCATTTCTTCTTTTTCCTTTATCACAAAGTACAGGACTTATCATTTTACTGATACATGAATTTGATTTTTAAAAAATCTTTGCATCAGTAAAGACGGCGGCTTTGCTTTTGTAGCCTGTTTCTACCACAGCAGAGGAAATCGAGTATGTGACAAAAAATACATCATGTGCTTATTACCCTCGGATATAACCTTTTTACGGTTTTTCAATTAAGAGTTTACTTACTTAACTATTATATAACTGGTCTTTTTCGCCATGTTACTACCTGCAGCATTCTTTACTGTCAAACTGACAGTATATTTTCCTATTTTATTGTATTTGTGCACAGGGTTCTCAAGTGTAGATAATGCACTTTTATCTCCAAAGTTCCATGAATAGTAATACTCATCTGTACTCTTATCAGTAAACTGCACATTCAAAGGATGTTTTCCAGTGGTTGGGGATGCAGAAAAAGCAGCTACAGGAAGATAACTAATAGTACCCATGTAGACATCGGGATTTCCATTGCATGTATCTATCCATGCAATTTTGTTATCGTATAGAGCAATAGCAGGGGCACTCGGAGCTGACTTATCGGTAGTGTGTACTTGTTGATGGGTTATAAGATCATATGCGTAGATATCCAATCTACCGTTTCGGTTATCCATCCATACGATGTTATTACCATAGATAACAGGGTCTTCTGAATCTGATGGATTTGTAGTGATTCGCGTCTCCTTCTTAGTGGAGAGATCGTACATGTAGATATCTCCATTTCCATTACGATTATCCTGCCAAACTATCTTGTTTCCGTAGATATCAGGGCAGTACGCTGATCCGCTAGTAGTGATCTGCGTCTCCTTAGAAGTAGAGAGATCGTATGCATAGATATCCCATTTACCATTCTCATTCCTATTATCCCACCACACTACCGTGTTTCCGTAAATAGCAGGATAGAATGCTCTTCCTTTTGTTGTTATTTGAGTTTCCTTCGAAGTAGAGAGATCGTACATGTAGATACACCAGTATCCATTGTGATTATCATCCCACACTATCTTGTTTCCGTAAATATCAGGTTCATCGGTATGTCTGTCTGTTGTTATTTGAGTTTCCTTCGAAGTAGAGAGATCGTACATATAGATGCCCCAGTTATTATTGCGAAAATCATCCCAAACTATCCTGTTTCCATAGATAGCAGGACGGTACTGGCTTGAATCGGTGATCTTAGTTTCTTTTTTCGTCGAGAGATCATATGCATAAATAGCAGAGTTCCCATTGCGTGTATCCTGCCAAACGATTTTATTATCGTAAATATCAGGATTGCCTGCTGTGCCATGATTGGTGATACGAGTCTTAGCAATAGATGCCGAAGCAGTGGATGAAACAAGAATTAAAAATAAAATCAGAGTTGCTGATGCTAAAGTTACTGAATATAATTTTTTGTTAGTTTTCATTATCCTCTACTCCTTTGCCTTTCGTTTATTTTTCATATAAAAAATGTTAATAATCTGGACTTCTTTACATTCTTAAACTTTCTTATTTGAAGCGCAGTTTTATAATAATCATTTAATCCGAGAGAATTTCCCCGAAGATAAGGGTGTAAAGACGAGGCTTGGAGTTTGTGGATTTTCTTGTTTTTAACTTCTAAAAAATAGGGTACTTTTTTAACAGCTTAATTTAAGGGTATTTTTGCCTGATTTAGTCACTTGATTAGTTCTTTGACCGTTTGTTGCATTAGTTTACAATTATAGTAATTTTGTCAACTATTTTCTAGGAATCTTTTTATTTCCATTAACTTTCTGCAGGAAATCGGCAAAAAATCTAGTAAGTTGACAGTTTACTAAATCGGTTAACTGGATCAAAAGATGATTAGATAGAGAGGCTAAATGAGAATATGCATAAACAGGTGGTCCGTATTCAAAACTTAATCCTGAGAATAGCAGGCTGAACATTAACTGCTTCCGAAGAATAAGGAAATAAAAAGTCAAGGTATAAGTTTTGGTAACGTCAGGGAAGGCCTATTATCAAAAGCACATTTTTCATGCTAAAAGTGTTGATATATGTGGTGAATTTATATTAAATATTATTAATAAACTATCTATTTAGTCAAGATGTGTAATTTGTCATCGAGGCTGATTTGTATTGGACTTGTTACCCGAACATTGGAGATGTACTTGTTTTTTCAGAATTGATCAATAACTCACGGACAAGACCAAAAATACAAGACCGGGTATATACTCTGAAAACGAATAAAACCTTTAATGAAAAATGATAAAAAGATCAAGGTTAAAAGGTGTGTAGGATCATTGATCAAATCTGACACAAACACCCTTTAGCCTTATTTGACCAGAGTTGAAAACCAACCTTCTGTTTGCGGTTTTTAATAACTGGCTCTCACGATCTAATTTATTAACTCTTTTTTAGTTCATTTTATTCTTAATGTCTTCATTTCACGTTTTTGTGGGCAATGTTGCAATTTTACTGAACTTTTGCTACGCTGCTTTTAACCATATATTTATATGCTTATTCTTAATTTTTTGCAACGGAACCTTGATAGATATATTGATGCCTGAGAGGACATTGAACATGCTCATAATCCACGGTTATGCTTTTTTCCCTTTCCTAATCGAATAGTCCGTACAATGGAGAATATTAATGTGCCAAATATGATTATAATAAAAACGGGTAAAAAGGTAATTGACAAAGGCTGTGCAGTTGCTGTATGATAATTTATGTAAAAGAATAACGTTAACATCTCAACTTTCACAAATATAAGCAGATCCTTTGTACTGAGGTACACTATTTCTTTGTTTTCATCGGTTATTTGAACAGGAACATTCCAAATCTGTGGAAAAAAAGACACTGCAGTTATGAATACATAGAGCAAAATACTTATGGCTGGTAAAAAGAGGATCTCATATTTACTTCCCCATCTATCGATTTCACCCACTGTATTGTAATGCATAGGAACCTGTTGAGGAATTTGATTCCACTGGGTGTAAATAAAGAAAATCATACCGACTAAAAGTAGAAGCCCTATTGTTTCCAAAGCAATTTGGAACTTAGTATACTTTAACTTCGTAGTGAGATCCTCCTTAACAAGTAAAATACAAATTTCTGTTGCTCTTTGCATTATCTGTTACATGTAGCATATTTTCAAATATATTAAATGTCTCATTTTTCAAATTATAGATACAAAAATCATATTGAAGGTGGGGTCTGGCAACAATTCATTCTTTTTGGCATCGCTAACAGTTAGGCTACTGATGCATAGGTTTTGTGTCAAAACCTGTGTATATGGTCAAATATTCCCGGTAATTTGCCGCTGGAATTGACACAGAATGAGCTAAAATACATAGGTTTTATGAAAATCACCGTATCAAGTAGTTAATATATAGTAGTTTTAGTTGAACAACTAGGTTTTATCGGGAGATTATCTGAGTTCTGAACCAAAGGAAATCTTAAAGAGACATGCCTGCAGTCTGGTCGGTAACTGGTCTGTTCTCATGTACCATATTCTCCTAAATTCCTACTTATTTCATAGTATCGATCTCATATTTTTTTGCAACGGAACCCTACAGTTAGTATTCTCATTGCCCCTCTGTTATACTTTCCTGTGAAAAACCCTCATATTTCTGCATGGATCGTTTTGATTCAACCTGTATTATTGAGAAATGTTCAATTCAATGATTTATTAAGAGTTATCTAAATGGAAAAGTTTAAAAATTATTAAAATGTAAACAGTATCAATATTCTTTTGATGATATATGTACTAGAATAGAGGGAAAAAATATGAGATATAGAAAAAAATTTCTTTTAATAATTTTAATTTTTATTTCTATAATGTCCATTTCAGCTACGGCATCGGCAAAGGAAATTACGGTAGATGATGGTTCTGGAGCTGATTTCCGATCAATTCAGGAAGCTATAAATCATTCTGTACCAGGGGACACAATAATCGTAGGGCCTGGAACTTATACTGAAAACGTTCTTGTCAATGTAACAGGCCTAACTATCAGGTCAGAATCAAATAATGGCAATGCTCAGGTAAAACCCCTGGAGGAAAGTGTAAGTACCTTTCTGATAGAAGCTGATAATATAACGATCAGTGGTTTTACTATAATAGGGCCCAGTCAGGATTATGAAAAAAGTGCAATCTTCGTTTATGGCGATATGAATAATCTGACAGGCAATACCATTGAAAATGGTTGTATTCTTCTGGGACCAGAGAGAAGAGGCAATTTAATAACCGAAAATAAAATTAACGGCGGAGATCAAATTTCGAACAGTGAAAGTGAAGGCATACATATTTCCTGTTGTGGATTTGATACTAATATAGTATCAAATAATACGATCTCAAATTGTTCCATTGGCATATACGAATATGATCAGGCGGCAGAGATTCATAATAACAGGATTACTGACTGTGATTATGGTATTGAGCTTACCACTTCAAGTTCAGGAATTGACAATAATACAATATTAAACTGTAATGTCGGGATTAAATTAGGAGAAGCTTGTCCTGTCTACATAATCAACAATACAATACTTTCCTGTTCAGATTGCGGGATTCTTGATACCGAAAGGGATGGCAGTAAACGAATCTACAATAATTATTTTAACAACACTCTGAATGTAAGGTTTGAGGCTGGCGAAGGGGGAAATACATGGAACAATTCACTTACTGAAGGTACTAACATTGTAGGAGGCCCTTACATCGGAGGAAACTTCTGGGCAAAGCCAGATGGAACCGGATTTTCCCAGATCTGCGTGGATATGGATGGGAATGGAATCGGAGACCTGCCTTATAATATCTATGAGGATGAATTTGACTATTTACCTCTTGTATCTATATCCAATCCGCAAAATTCAGTAACCCCAACTGCTAACTTTACAGCCAGTATTACTAATGGTACTGCACCTCTTGTTGTTAAGTTTACAGACCTTTCGAAGAACGCAGTTGTGTGGAACTGGGACTTTGATGGGGACGGGACATCAGATTCTACAAAACAAAATCCTGTGTATGTGTACAAGACTTCAGGAAACTATACAGTTAATTTGACAGCCAGCAATGGAATCAATACTAGTTCCAAACTTGCTAACATAACTGTTGAAAAAAAGGTTTCATCCACGTGGCCATTTGTATACATTACGAATTACCGTAGTAACGTTATCTCTTTAATTGACACAACCACAGGAATAGCTATAACAACTTTGAAAGTAGGACGTTGGCCTGAAGGAGTTGCAGTTGCACCTAATGGAAAAACGGCATATGTGGCGAGCAATTGGGACAATGGTGTCTCTGTGATTGATACTACAACAAATACCGTTACAGCTACCGTGGATATAAGAGGATCTCCTTCTGAAGTTGCAGTCACACCGGATGGAAAATGGGTATATGTTACAGAATCCCAAAACAACACTGTCTCTGTGATCGAGACAGCAACCAATAATGTTATAGCCGCTGTGCCTGTAGGAAGTGGTCCTTCCGGAGTTGCAGTTACACCTGATGGAAAAAAGGTATATGTGGCGAACTCTAACGACGGGACTGTCTCTGTAATTGACACTACCGCAAACAATGTTACAGCCACGGTAAATGTAGGAAATTATCCTTGTGGAGTTGCAGTTGATCCAACAGGAACAAAGGTATATGTAACAAACATGTACAACAGCACTGTCTCTGTAATTGATATAGCTACAAATGCCGTTATAGCTACGGTGGATGTAGATAATTCTCCTCATGAAGTTGTAGTCAATCCAACAGGAACAAAGGTGTATGTGGCTGGTGGAGATGGCTTTGTCTCTGTAATTGATACATCTACAAGAAAAGTTGTAACCACAATGAATATAGAAGGCAGTCCTGAAGGAGTTGCAGTCACACCTGATGGTAAAAAGGTATATGTGGTAATCAAGGGCAGTTATGAAAACAATTATAGCAACAATATCTCTGTAATTGACACCTCAAGCGATACTATTTCAGCAACAGTGAATATCGAGTTTTCTCCCGGGGGAATTGCAATCATCCCGGAGCCAGAACCAGCATTTCCAGTAGCTAATTTCAGCAGCAATGTCAGTGAGGGTTTTGCACCTCTTGCTGTTAAGTTTAACGACAGTTCAGAAAACACAACAGAATGGAACTGGGACTTTGGAGATGGATTTACTTCAACCGAGCAGAATCCAACGCATACTTATCATGCGGTAGGGAATTACACCGTAAATCTGACAGTAACCAATGAAAACGGGCTAGATTCAAAGTCAGCCACAATTAATGTTTCTGAAAAACCTGTACCTGATATCCACTGGGAATTTTTTCCTCAAGAACCTGTTTCCGGGGATACTCTTAATATAAACGGGAATGCGTCTCCGAGAGAGAAAGTCGATGTATTCGTGACATTTGAGAAACTCGTTCCTGTCTCCGAGGGCAAGTTTGAATGCACTCTTGAAAACGTAACGATTCCTGAGGGTCTGGATAACCTCTTTACAGTTGAGGCCAGGGGAATTAACAACCTCCATGTGAGGGTAAAAATGGTTCTCTGGGTAACAAAGAGCTCAGGAGCTTCAGGGGGTACTGCAACCGTATCTCAGTCAAATGTCCCTCCTGGAACTTATACAATAAAGATCGATGGAGATGCTGGAGAAGGTGTCTCAGAGGTTAATCTGAAAATTACAGCTTTTAAGGGTATCAAAGCTGATTCAAATGGAAATTTCAGTTACTCCTATAACACAACAGCAGTTCCTCCTGGGAATTTCGAGGTGAAAGTAGGAGGCATTACGAAAGAAATAACCCTTGGACCTAAGGAAATTGAGGAGCCTCCATTAGTACTTCCGATATCGAATTTCAGCAGTAATGTTACTGAAGGTTATGCTCCCCTTAATGTACAGTTTACAGATCTATCCGAAAATACGACTGGATGGCATTGGGACTTTGGAGATGAAGCTAATTCATCAGATCAGAATCCATTGCACCTATATTCCAACGCAGGAACCTATACAGTTAACCTAACTGCAAGCAATGAAAATGGTACCTCGTCAAAGTCGGCTACAATCAACGTTACTGAGAAATCTGCACCAGTACTTCCTGTAGCAAACTTCACTGCAAATATGACAGAAGGAACAATTCCTCATACTGTGAAGTTCACTGACACATCCACCAACAGTCCGACAGGATGGGAATGGAACTTTGGGGATGAAAATACTTCAACTGAGCAGAGTCCTGAACATACATTCAGGGGTGTAGGCATTTACAATGTTACACTGGTTGTAACAAACGATAATGGTTCAAGCAGTGTAAAATCAATGAATATTACAGTAAACCGTGTACCGAAGTCACCAGTTGCAAACTTCACTGCAAATCTTATTGTTAAGTTCACTGACACATCCACTAACAGCCCAACAAGATGGGAATGGAATTTCGGAGATGGAACTGCAACATCAACCGAGCAGAATCCTGTACACGTATACAGTGGCGAGGGAACATACAATGTTACACTGATTGCAACAAATGCTGGGGGTTCCAGCTATGTAAGATCAATGGTTATCACCGTAAACCGTGTACTGACACCGCCAGTTGCAGACTTTACTGCAAATAAGACCGAAGGAATAACTCCTCTTACTGTGAAGTTCACTGACACATCCACCAACAATCCAATCGGATGGGAATGGAACTTCGGAGATGGAACTCAAACATCAATCGAGCAGAATCCTGTACACGTATACAGTGGCGAGGGAACATACAATGTTACACTGGTTGCAACAAACGCTGATGGCCCCAGCAATGAAAAATCAATGGTCATCACCGTAAACCGTGTACTGACACCCCCAGTTGCAAACTTCGTTGCAGATAAGACCGAAGGAACAACTCCTCTTACTGTAAAGTTCACTGACACATCCACCAACAATCCGACAGGATGGGAATGGAACTTCGGAGATGGAAGTACTTCTACCGAGCAGAATCCTGAACACGTATTCAGTGGCAAGGGAACATATAATGTTACACTGGTTGCAACAAACGG
>NZ_JAVKPK010000140.1:0-1725 GCF_031461075.1 Methanosarcina baikalica
CAGGCTGTCTCAAAACCTGTTTGAATTCTACAATTGGGTAATATCCCATCTCAATTTTTATTTCATTCCACCAAGAATAGATTTAATTTCGACAAGAATAAATTAATTTTCACTGATCACCATAGTTTATTTGCCTTTCCTGCTACAATATCCCATTTATTCCCCATTTGCTTCTTCCAGTCATCATTATTAGAATATCCTTCAGGTTTTTACCTTCTCTCTTCATGAAATCTGCTATTTTCCTTATGTTGTGTACAGTACACATCATAACAAATTCAATTTTTGTCTTTCTTTTCCCTCTCAACAGAAATTCCCTGAATCCTCTATCCTGTTTCATCTGACCAAATACAGGTTCTACAGTACACATTCTTTTCTGATACTGTTCCGTTCCTTCTTCTGTATTCAATTTAGCCCTCATATTCTCCATTAAGTACTCTCTAGGATCTCTTGATATTGTCCTGTTTTCACTCTCAGTACATGCATTTTTCAACACACACAAAGAACAATAATTACAGACATAATACCTTAAATCCGTGTCATCCTTCCTTTTTTGTATTCTTGTAAATGTAATTTCAAATGCAGCAGGGCAATAATAACAATCTTTTTCCTCATCATAAGTGAAGAGAGATTTCCTGAACTTTTTGGTTTTTCCCCTTTTCTCAACTTCATAAAAGTTATCAGGAACATAAGCATCAATTTGTTCGTTGAGTAAAAATTCCAGATTCTCATATGAGAAATAACCCGCATCTGCCAACACTATTGTTGGTTTGTATTTCAGTGTTTCCGTTACGTTTTCTATCATTGGTTCAATCTGATGCAAGTCATTTTCTTCGTCAACAACGTTTGCCGCAACAATAATTTGTTCCTTTTCATCAACAGCAACCTGACAATTGTAGGAAGGTTTCTTACTTCCATCTTTATGCTTCATAATTCGAGCATCGTTGTCTGTGATGTTTACTTTTTTCAGCTTTTCTTCATCGAGCTTTTTCTTAACAGCCTTAATTTTCTCTAATCTTTTCTTCTTGTCAACCAGTTCTTCTGGCATCTGGTAAGGTGTCGAGTCACCATAAATTTCATCTTCATATTTATCAGTCTCAATGCTCTCTTTGAGTATCGTCTCGATTTCTTTTTCGAGAGCATCCGAGCTCTTGCTTTGTCTTGGAGAAGCATTTGCCTTAACCTTTGTTCCGTCAATCGATATACTGGAACCAATAAGACCCATTTCCTTGCAAAAAGTGACAACCTGTGAAAAGATTTCTTTAATCGGATCCAGATGAGTTGAACGGAATCGACAAATTGTGTGGAAATCAGGTTTTTGCATGGCTGCAAGGTACATAAAAGCAGTATCTGTTTGGGTCATTTGCTCTATCTTGCGTGAGCTTCTGATGCTTATCAGGTATCCATAAAGTGAGATTTTTAAAAGAAGTCTTGGATGATAGGCAGGGCAACCTTCCTCAGAGTAGGTGGATTCAATAGCATCAATATTAACGACATCTATGATGTCGTTTAGTACTCTGGCAATATGGTTTTCAGGAACAAACTCTTCCAGGTTAAATGGAAGTAAAAATTGCTGCTTTTGATCGTACCTTTTGAACATGGTGAGACACTTAGGAGTGATTTTTCTCAAATAATATACTTTTTATGTAAGATATATTCTAAAAAAGATAAATATTCCTAATAGTTCTTACCCAATTGTAGAATCAAGCATAGTTTTGAGACAGCCTG
>NZ_JAVKPK010000141.1:0-1708 GCF_031461075.1 Methanosarcina baikalica
CTGACTTTCCGCAGATGTCTGATTAATTTATCTATTTTCCTCATTAATATATAAATATCTAAAATGTCGTATCTTGACTCTGAATTCATTATGTTTGTTACAACACGTTCTCTTGATCATCACGGAATCGTTTCTGGTATTTATGATGAACTTGAAATTGGAAAAGTGATTGATGAAGTGCTGCCCAAACTTGGGCAGCACAAGTTAGCTCATTCTATTGTAGTAAAGGCGATGATTCTCAACTGTCTTGGTTTCACTGACAGTCGCCTTTATATGTACTCTCAGTACTTTGAAACTCTTCCTGTTGAAAGGCTACTTGGTTCAGGAATCAGTGCGTCTGACCTTACTGATGATGTTTTAGGACGAACTCTTGACGAGATATATGGAGCAGATTCTACTCAACTTTTCATGAAACTTGCCTTGAAAATGATGGAAATTGTGAACATCAAGACTCAACTTCTCCAAAGTGACACTACTAATTTTAGCGTTTATGGTGACTACAAACATATCGATGGCAGTTTTGACATCGAAATTACATACGGTCATGCAAAAGACGGTAGAGATGACCTGAAACGTTTTGGACTTGGAATAATTACAAATCAGTATGGAATCCCGTTATTTGCAAAAGCTTACTCTGGTAATGCATCAGACAAAGAAATCATAATTGAGGCAATGAAAAAGCTTCAGGAAAACATAACTTTCCCTGATGATGTTTATTACAT
The DNA here is from genome assembly GCF_031461075.1 of Methanosarcina baikalica. Lineage (NCBI taxonomy): Archaea > Methanobacteriati > Methanobacteriota > Methanomicrobia > Methanosarcinales > Methanosarcinaceae > Methanosarcina > Methanosarcina baikalica. The sequence goes on from NZ_JAVKPK010000141.1 coordinate 723, forward strand.
AGCTGACAGTGCTCTATACTCTGACAATAACATCAAATCAATGAGAAAAGGCATGAAGTGGATTACTCGTGTCCCTTCAACCCTAAATCTTTCAAAAGATTTGTTGATTTCTGATCTTGAGTTCAAACAGGGAGAGGACTCACGCTATTCATTTTATGAAACTATTGTTGAATATGGTGGTATCGAGCAAAAATGGGTAGTTGTTCACTCCACTGAGATGCAGAAAAGAAAGGACATTACTTTTGAAAGGAAAATCCAGAAGAAGGTTCTGGAATCTCAGAAAGATCTCAAAGATCTAAAAAAGATAAAGTTTGCCTGTGAAGAGGATGCCAGAGCAGCCCTGGAAAGATGGAAGAAAGAGAATCCGCACTGTTTGCTGGAAACCGTAGAGATTTCCACGGTTTCAACAAGGGAAAACGGCAGGAGAGGAAGGCCAAAGAAGGATGAAAAGCTTATCATCCACTATGTTGTAAATGCAAAAGCAGTCAGGAACGAAGAAATTGCACTGAATGAAAAAGAGTATCAGGGAAGGTTTATAATCGCGAGCAATGACCTCACTCTTGATGCTGAAAAGATGCTGGAACATTACAAGAACCAGAGTAAGGTGGAAAAAGGGTTCAGGTTCATAAAGGATAAAAGTTTCAGGGTTTCCGAAGTTTATTTGAAAAAACCTCAAAGAATTGAAGCTCTCTCAATGGTAATGGTCTTAACTCTGATGGTTTATTCGGTAGCGGAATGGAAGCTAAGAGAAAGGCTAAAAGAAACAGGGGAAACAATACCTGACCAGGTAAAGAAACAAACTCAAAAGCCCACATTGAAGTGGGCTTTTATGCTGATGAGAGAGATTACAGAAGTAAAAATGGAAGTGGACTCAAAAGTGGTAACTCAAATTGCCAACATGGATGAAGTTAAGGGCAAGATAATAAGGTTGATGGGAAAAAATTGTGAAAAATACTACTTTTGAGGAGAGATCTGCGGAAAGTCGG
>NZ_JAVKPK010000142.1:0-1577 GCF_031461075.1 Methanosarcina baikalica
TAACAACTGCACACGATTATGGAGCATCATTTCAAAATCGCTATCATCAAAAATGATTGAAATTAAATGTCGACCTGCCGAATGTAGGAAACATTAAAACTTTTAGCGTTTCTGATTAATGAAGAGATGTTGGTATGTGACCACACATGCATTTTCCTCATTTTATGGGCTTGTTTGTAAGTAATTGATTAAATCTGAAAAAACGGACACAACCCCCATGTTTGGAAAAAGAATAAAGATAAATTTTTGTGCTCACTGTTTTCAGTAACTCGCGGACAAAATCGTCTATTTGGTTGCTACTGCAATTATAGGTGGTTTAACTGCTTTTCTCATGTTGTCCAAAACATATAAGGTTGCCCAAGCTTTGCCTACTAAGCCTATATTGCACATCAGGTGGTAGGCTCTCTCATTACTGAAAATATGGTTATATCTTCGTTGTTTTTGTCGTAGAAGATTATTTCGTCGTAGTTGTGGTCACTGGATTCATTCAGTTCGATACCTACCGAAATTTCATTCTCTTCGTCCCATCTGAACCATCCTGTAAGATCAACACTAACTAAATCTTCAAAATGTCTGAAAATAACCCTATCGTTTCCCCAATTCTCTTTCACAAATTTAATAAGTTGATCGAAAACTTTGGTATTCCGATACACCCCAGAATCGTCTAACTCAAATTCTACCATGCTATATCCCCTTTTAACGTATTGAAGTAATTAATATAAAAGGATTAGGTTTCTCGGGTTTTTCAAGGTGATCTTTATATCCGACATGAAAAATTTTGTTTTGCGAGATGAAGATGGCAATGAGCACGGAGTTTTGACTGGAAAACAACCTTGTCCCGCTGCTCTGAAAGCTGCGAACCGGAGCGAAGGAACTAAATCCAAACCGGAGATTATCCGCATCAGAGAACACGCGGGACAAAAAAGATGCACGTTTTCAAGACATGAAAACACCTTGTAGAAGCCCCCTAAAATAGACCTAGCTGGATGCCAGAGGAAATCAGAAAGCTCTTTGTCAAGAAAGAGAATAGAAACAATCGAGTAAATATGGTTCCCTTTATATGCCCTGAAAATCGGGGTTCTTTCATTTCTACCTGCATTCGGCAGGTAACTTGTTTTTCTCCGAGTATTTTTACAGAGAGCGTTTTTATGGAAAAAAACATTCCTCCTATACTAAACATTATTGCAAAAAGAATTTATTATTTATATATGTCGTGAGATTTGGGTTATATATTAACCGGTTTTAATCCTAATAATATCCACGCAATGTTTAAAAACCCAATCGGTAAGAATACCAAAATATAATATTAGGATCTCAAATTAGCTCTTAAAATCCCTTATCTAATTTGACACCGTTTTTAAAAGTACCTCCCAAATGAATTCTTATTTCCAACTTTATTTTGAATTTCTGTAAGCACCAGCAGTTGATATGCTATGAAACTTAATAGAGAGTAGAGTTTTCTACTCTCATTTCTCACTCTTCTGACATCGAATTTTACTGTACCCTTAATATGTCCATGTATCTTTTCACATTCAGCTCTCTTTTTATACTGATCATAAAAGAACTCATCTTTGATA
>NZ_JAVKPK010000143.1:0-1564 GCF_031461075.1 Methanosarcina baikalica
GCTTAGGAGGTGATCCAGCCGCAGATTCCCCTACGGCTACCTTGTTACGACTTAACCCCCCTTGCAAAATTCAGGTTCGAACACGGCACAGAGTCCGTGCCCTCACCCATACCTCACTCGGGTGGTTTGACGGGCGGTGTGTGCAAGGAGCAGGGACGTATTCACCGCGCTATATTGAAACGCGATTACTACGGATTCCAGCTTCACGAGGGCGAGTTACAGCCCTCGATCCGAACTAGGGATGGGTTTATGAGATTGCCAGCCCCTTTCGGGGGAGGGACCCATTGTCCCATCCATTGTAGCCCGCGTGTAGCCCGGGAGATTCGGGGCATACTGACCTACCGTGGCCCGCACCTTCCTCCGATTTAACACCGGCGGTCCCCACAGAGTACCCATCATCCCGGAGGATATGCTGGTAACAGTGGGCACGGGTCTCGCTCGTTGCCTGACTTAACAGGATGCTTCACAGTACGAACTGGCGACGGCCATGCACCTCCTCTCAGCGATTCAGGCAAAGTCTTCAGCTTGGCCTACATATTGCTGTCGCCCCCGGTGAGTTGTCCGGCGTTGAGTCCAATTAAACCGCAGGCTCCACCCGTTGTTGTGCTCCCCCGCCAATTCCTTTAAGTTTCAGCCTTGCGGCCGTACTTCCCAGGTGGCTCGCTTCACGGCTTCCCTGCGGCACCAGACACGGTCGCGCCATGCCTGACACCTAGCGAGCATCGTTTACGGCTGGGACTACCCGGGTATCTAATCCGGTTCGTGCCCCCAGCTTTCGTCCCTCACCGTCGAACCCGTTCTGGTAAGACGCCTTCGCCACAGGTGGTCCCACAGGGATTACAAGATTTCACTCCTACCCCTGTAGTACCTCTTACCTCTCCCGGTTCCAAGCCTGGCAGTATCCCCCGAAAGCCTAATAGTTGAGCTATCAGATTTCCCGGAGGACTGACCAAACCGGCTACGGACCCTTTAGACCCAATAATCACGATCACCACTCGGGCCGCCGGTGTTACCGCGGCGGCTGGCACCGGTCTTGCCCGGCCCTTGCTAACGGGTGTATTTTACACACCCGGACAGCCAGCATATGATGCTGGCACTCGGTGTCCCCTTATCACGGTTTCCCGCATTGTAAAGTTTTCGCGCCTGCTGCGCCCCGTAGGGCCTGGATTCATGTCTCAGAATCCATCTCCGGGCTCTTGCTCTCACAACCCGTACCCGTCGTCGGCTAGTAGGTACATTACACCCACTACTACCTGATAGGCCGCAGACCCATCCTTGGGCAGACGAATCCATTTTACGCAGAAAGCATTCCAGCATATATGCGTTATCCGGAATTATCCCCAGTTTCCCGGGGTTATGCCGGACCCAAGGGCAGGTTATCCACGTGTTACTGAGCAGTACGCCATGTTCACGAAGAACATATGACTCGCATGGCTTAGGCGAACACCGATAGCAGTAACCTCTGGCAGGATCAACCAGAATTGTTAAACACACTAGATTGAAAATTAAAGGTCTTGGTCGCAGAAACTTGCACTAACAACTAGCAATTCAGTTATTCTAAGTT
>NZ_JAVKPK010000144.1:0-1521 GCF_031461075.1 Methanosarcina baikalica
AACATTTAAAAACTCATGAATTTCTAAAGTTCCATACCCACAATATCAAAAATGCCCTGACCTTAGAAAATCAAATAATGTTTAACAAAATTCTGATTTTTTTCTGATTTCATTCTTCATACTTTTTGCAAAGCGTTTTCAAATATTTTATCACGTTTCGCTAAAAAAGTTGTACTACCTATTGATTTTTATTACTTGCATCGGAATTCTGTGAAAATAAACGAAGATGTAAACACCAATTCTTTCTAAATAATTCCGGTGATTATAGAAAAATATTTAATGAAGAATTTTTTACTATTAAGTGAAAAAAATAAATATATGAGAGGATAAACTTTGAAAATAAGGGTTGTGAGTTCAAGAGAAGAAATCTTCACACTGAATCCAAATGAAAGAATAGTGCACCTGGCCTTCAGGCCATCGAACAAGGATATTTTTTCACTGGTTGAGAACTGTCCGAAGATTGAGGTCATACAGCTTCCAAAGTCTTACAGACGTACTGTTTCAAAGTCAATAGAAATGTTCCTTGAAATGCAGCGCATCCAGCTCATAGAAGGAGACGTCTGGGGCCACAGGAAAGATATAAACGAGTACTACCGTATTCCTTCGTCAATCATTGAAGAAATAAAAGAACTGAAAATTGAAGGCAAATCCACTGAAGCTATTGAGGAAAAGGTTTCAAGGGAAAGCAAACTTAACCCTGAGATGGTTGCTTACATTCTGAGAAAGGATGTTACCGCCTGAGATGCTGAAACAATATTTTAAGCTCTCCTCAATTTCATTTCTTTTTAATTTTTATTTCATTTCTTTTTAATTTTTATTTTATTTCTTTTTAATTTTTATTTCATTTCTTTTTAATTTTTATTTCATTTCTTTTTAATTTTTATTTCATTTCTTTTTAATTTTTGTTTCTTGCTGATTTTCTAATTTCTGGTTATCCCAATTTATTAGGTTTTATAACTTTTAAATTTTTATTATTTTGTCATTTTAATTACTTCCAAATTTTTATTATCTTTTTATTTATTATACTCTTTTATTTTCTCTGGCAGCGCTTTTAAATTTTTTATAGACCTTTCAAGTATAAGCTAATCCAAACTCAGTAAACTCTTCGGACTAAATAATACTGAGCCTATCCCAAACCATTTTATTCTTAATCATTCAGACTTTTCAGGATTGTTTTCACAATCGTAAACGCGCTTTGTTACTCAAAAGAAGGGATTCAATGAAACAAGTTTTGGGTTCTAGGATACGCTTAAAAAGAAAATCCCCTTTGCTGTTACCTGGATTCTCTCAGCGGCTTCCTCCATGAACAATAGCTCAAATCTTTCGTTAATCCTGAATAACGATAAAGCCACGGCTATTCTATAAAAGTGGGTAATTATCTTGTAATTTCCTTATCTCTAATTTTCATCCAAAAATTCTATAGTAAGGTATCTTAAGTCAGGCAGGATAGCCAATTATATTCCTCGTCTTATGGAATTTGGAATTTTTGAATTAATAACCGTTTTGATTCTGAATCATATT
>NZ_JAVKPK010000145.1:0-1502 GCF_031461075.1 Methanosarcina baikalica
CAGTAGTTCCGATCAGACTTACTTCCGAATGACAAAAACATATTGATTTTACTTTATGCCCACTAATTTTCAAAATATACTAAATTACTGATCAGAGCTTAAAATTCTTAAGCTATAACTTCGACTTACATCTTATAAAAAGTAAGATCTTATTGAGTAATTTCATAGCATAAGCTCTTAAGTTTGTAATTTTTTATTTAGTGTAACTTATATTATAGTTAATCGAGTGCGTAGCACTCGATTTCTTTCTTCATTAAACCATCTCAAACATTCCAGTAACACCTTAACCGGAATTAAATTCAGCGACTTTAGCCTATATCTAACAGCTTTATTTATGTCTTCATTTATTAATGATTTTAGCTCATAAGCTGTAATTTCGATAACTGACTTTAGCATATTTAGAACATTGTACATGATGCACTGAATAACAAAGAACAATACTCTTGCTACTGGAGATTTTGTACATGTTCGTATCTTGAAGTCGTTTTTCACTCTATAGCCAGTTTCTATGTTCCATCTTTTTCTGTATTCTTCAGGAATTATCTTTTCAAATTTTTCAGTTGATTCTGCCTCTTTGTTTGTAGCAAACAGGATGTACCTTTCCTTTTTATCATCGTATATTGCCACAATACTGAAGGAAGGTCCTCCTTGCTTAAATTGATATTCAAAAATAGTTGGAGTATTTCCCCACTCTTTTTGATGATTTTTAAGTTCTCTATTGATAACCTGATTTGATTTAGCTGCTATAACAAAATTGACTTTAAGTTCATCTAATTTTGAAATCACTGCTCTGTTAAAAAATTCTTTGTCAAGGTATGTTGTCCCTGTTTTTACACCTATTATCTTAAGTCTTTCGAATAAAGATTCGATGAAAAGGGAATAATTCTTGTTCAAACCATTAATGTCGATTACGTCAAGTGTCAAATGAGAAGTTCCAATTATATCCAGGGTACAGAATGATTTACCCCATGAACTGCCATTCTTTGGTTTTATTCCCCTAATTCCGGGAGTATTTTTGTCTCCATAAAATGGAACGTCATGAAAATCAATAGCTATGTCATGAACAGTGTTTTCAAGTTTCATCATCTTGAAAATCTCAAAATTCATTTTTCTGAAAGCAGAAAGAGCATCTTCAATATTATTGTCTTTGATGTAATTGAAAATAGTATCTGCTGAGGGGATTCTTGAGTCAGGATTTTTGCTTTTGAGATCATTACTTGCAGATTCAAGAGAGTTTGTAGAAGATGTTGAGGCATGTAACAACACGTTTAGAGTGTCCTGACATTCATAATTTGCAGATTCTGGCAAAGTTATTATATCATATTTGCGAAACAATTCAGAGGATACAGCAAGCAAGCTGGCTGTATCTATGGCTATGGAGTCGTTTTTGGTTAGCATCACAAACGAATTCCATGGTTCATTAGATCTTTTTTTCGGCAAATCATAAATATTTGATGACTGTTAAATTTAGCATTCGGAACTTGGGTTATTCGGAACTACTG
>NZ_JAVKPK010000146.1:0-1495 GCF_031461075.1 Methanosarcina baikalica
GGAAAAGCAATGAGCAATGCAATGGAAGTCCTCACTCCCGAACTTGCAAAGAACAAGGTAGAAGGAGAAGAAACAGGACTTGCAATCACTTTTGTTGCAGAAGGAGATATTCACGACATCGGTCACAGGCTTGTTACCACCATGCTCGGCGCAAATGGGTTCCAGATTCTTGACCTTGGAGTTGACGTCCTCAACGAAACCGTTGTAGAAGAAGCCGCCAAGCACAAGGGAGAAAAGGTTCTTCTGGTTGGTTCAGCTCTCATGACCACCTCCATGCTCGGCCAGAAAGACCTTATGGACAGGCTCAAGGAAGAAAACCTCAGGGACAGCGTAAAGTGCATGTTCGGAGGAGCCCCGGTATCCGCTAAATGGATCGAGGAAATCGGAGCGGATGCAACTGCAGAAAACGCTGCAGAAGCTTCAAAAGTGGCACTCGAAGTTATGAAATAATCCTGGGAGGCAAAAGACGATGACATTTAGAAAATCATTTGACTGCTATGACTTCTACGACAGGGCAAAAGTAGGAGAAAAGTGCACCCAGGATGACTGGGACCTTATGAAAATCCCAATGAAGGCAATGGAGCTCAAGCAGAAGTACGGGCTTGACTTCAAGGGAGAGTTTGTTCCTACTGACAAGGACATGATGGGAAAACTCTTCAAGGCAGGATTCGAGATGCTCCTTGACTGCGGTATCTACTGTACCGACACTCACAGGATCGTAAAGTACACTGAAGATGAAATCTGGGATGCGATCAACAACGTCCAGAGAGAGTTCACCCTGGGTACAGGCAGAGAGGCAGTAAACGTAAGGAAGAGAAGTGTCGGGGACAAGAGAAAGCCCATCGTCCAGGGCGGTCCTACAGGTTCTCCGATTTCAGAAGATATGTTTATGCCTGTTCATATGAGCTATGCTCTGGAAAAAGAAGTCGACACGATTGTAGACGGGGTCATGACCTCTGTCCGTGGGAAACCCCCTATTCCCGGCAGTCCCTATGAAGTACTGGCAGCAAAGACGGAAGCCCGCCTGATTAAGCAGGCATGCGCAATGGCAGGCCGCCCGGGAATGGGCATATAGGGCCCGGAGACTTCCCTGTCGGCTCAGGGAAATATATCTGCTGACTGCTATACAGGCATGGCCAGCACGGATAGCCACGAAGTATCACAGTTAAATGAGCTCAAGATAGACCTTGATGCAATCGCAGTTATTGCCCATTACAAAGGAAACAGCGATATCATTATGGATGAGCAGATGCCGATTTTCGGAGGATACGCCGGAGGAATTGAGGAAACCACAATTGTTGATATTGCAACCCACATCAACTCAGTTGTCATGAGCAGCGCAAGCTGGCACCTTGATGGACCTGTCCACATTCGCTGGGGATCAACCAACACCAGGGAAACTCTAATAATTGCAGGCTGGGCATGTGCAACAATTTCAGAGTTCACAGACATTCTCTCAGGGAACCAGTACTACCCATGTGCGGGCCCGTGCACG
>NZ_JAVKPK010000147.1:0-1428 GCF_031461075.1 Methanosarcina baikalica
TATTTAGAGAAAAACTAACTGTGAAAGATGATTAATATGACAACAATGAAAAAATTTAGATCAATATTTGTTCTGATTTTCATAGTTGTAGCCCTCTTTTCTTCAGGCTGCACGGAAAAAAACCTGAATGCAGAACAAATTGCATCCCAGATGATGGATAAAGAGAACAACACTCGAGATTATTCATACACAATGCACATGAACTCTTACTTTGGAGGGGAAAACAAGGAGACAGAATCCAAAACTATGTTCAAAAAGCCTAATATGATTAAAAGTATTGTAACAGAGCCCGGTAAAGAAAATCAAACTATAATCGTTTCAGATGGGAAAACCTTGTGGAGTTATACCCCAGATACCAATACGGTCACAAAAATAAAAATTTCCAAAGCTTCCGAACTTACGAAAAATGACTACACTAATATCATAGACAATTTCCTGAATGACACCAACGTAACAGTACTTGGCGTTGAGAACGTAGATGGAAGAAAAACTTATCTGCTGGAGACAACTCCAAAAGAAAACGACGGAGATTATGAACTGATATACAAGACGAAAATTTGGGTAGATCAGGAAACGTGGATGCCTCTTAGATATGAGACATATAACGGCGATGGAAATCTAACCATGAAATTAGAAATTAGAGACCTGAAAGTTAATACAGGAATCCCAGACTCTGAATTTAAATTCGAGGTTCCAACTGGCGCAAAAATAGTGGATTTGGGGGAAATTAAGCCCCCTGAAGAATTGAGCCTTGAAGAAGCTAGAAAGAAAGCCAGTTTTAAGATCCTTACTCCGAAGTACCTGCCTGAAGGCTATGAATTCAATAATTCAATGATCTACAACAACAGCATATATTCCTCTGAAAGCCAGATTTCTGAAACAGTCGAACTGACATACACAAAAGATAAAGCTATTATAGATCTCGCGGAAACCGTATCTAAGAACCAGTCCTCTGATGCTGCAGTTATGGATAAAAGTGAAGACATTAAGATTAATGGGATAGAAGGAAAATATGTTTCCATGGGGAAAATGAAACTTTTGACATGGAAGTTAGGAGATGTTAACCTGAGCCTTTGCGCTTCCCTGGAAAAAGACGAAATGTTGAAAATAGCGGAATCAATTTCTGAAAAGACATAAAACTCGTAATCCGCAGGAAAACAAAAACTAGAAAAAAGATAAAGATAGAAACTGCGATTTGAATGGTTATTACACGAATAAAGAAGGTGATAAACAATTTCCTTTCTTTTTCTGTTTATTCAATTCTAAAACTAACTTTTTTTTGAATTTGATATTATGAAAACTGAATTTTTTATGTGGGGTAGTATGCTAAAAATTCTGTAAATCACAGTATCAATAATTCTTGTATAGAAAATCAAGGCAGTGCGCCTAATTTTTTGTAAATTAAAAGTCAATTTTTGGGTACTATAT
>NZ_JAVKPK010000148.1:0-1417 GCF_031461075.1 Methanosarcina baikalica
AATTGCCTAGACACTAGTGAACGTACCTCTTATGAATCCACATAAGCTTTTTACAGCATTAATTGTTCTATCCCTATATGTTTCATATGCAATTTTAAACGATATGTCGAAATAATAAATTACCAGACTGAAGAAAAACAGAGCAAATATATAAACTACTACGTTTATATAATTCCCATCAGGCAAAATTCTAAACATCCTTGCAAGAAAAAAATTGGTTAAAAACATCGGAAAGCTTAAATCACTCAGGAACTTGATTACTTGTGACTTTGTTTCATAACGTGGGTACGCTCCTTTCTGAATTATATATATCCCCAAAGTGAAATCTGATAATCTAGCCAGAGGGCACCAGTACGGAGTATTTTGAGCCCCTACTGGCAAAGACATACCTATAAAATATGATAACAGTATAATGAAAAATAGAGCTGGAAACCCATATTCTTTTAATATTTTCGAGAGCATAGGATATAATAAATACATTACAACAATTAGACCTACAAACCACCCCACACCATTTATCTCTCCTCCAAGCACTTGTTCCTGAAAATATGTTTGAAACCCAGTGAACGATTTTAAAAATTCAACTGGAGAAACGGGAAGATTAAGAAACACTTTATCAAATGCAATAGCAAGCCCTAAAGAGAGCCAGTAAGCAGGATATATCCGAATTAACCTTTTTTCCATGAAGTTTCTGTAATTGAAATTGCTACTGAGTTTAGGTCCGTATGTGTATTCGATGACTGCTCCGCTGACAATTATAAAAATTATTACTCCCCAATTCCCTAGTGCATCATTAATAATATTACCAATTCCAATATTTGTTAATAATGGGGCGAGAAAAGAAGAAAGAGAAGGGACTTTTTCTTCAGCTACATGCAATGCGACTATCAAAATAATAGAGATAATCCGTAGTAGATCGAAAATTAATAACCTATTTTTTTTCTCAGTCATCATCTTTCACTTCCACGGACTCTGGTCCAAAATCTAGTGATTTTTGCATTTCTTGATTGAAAATCTGAATTCGTAAGAAGAATTCAGCCTCCAATCAAAATTAACATTCGATCTCTAAAGACTTTAACCCAGAAGTAGAATCACAAGGATTGTAACCAATTACAAAATCTAGTGATTTTTAATTTTATGTTCATCACTAGATTTTGGTATTGAGTCAATTCACAACATAAATAAAATTTTGTATATGTCTTCTATGTAATAAAGTTTTTGATGTATCAAAATAAATTATCTGAATCGCCTTTAAATTTTGATACTAACGTAATATAAAACACACACAAGAGTAGCTTTCTAACGCTTAAACGATGACGTATGAGATTCTCTTAAGGAATGAGGAAAATATAACCTCAAATTTTCAGTTTGGGAATTGATCTATAGTTCTATTTCCCCAAATAATCATTTCTAGCAA
>NZ_JAVKPK010000149.1:0-1407 GCF_031461075.1 Methanosarcina baikalica
ATATATTCAAGGATTAGAAAAGAAAGGACTTAATTGACTATACAGATACAAGATAACAAAGCCTGGCATAAAGGCATACTTATCCTACTTAGGCAGGATAAATCGAGGTTATAGTCTTAAAAGGGTTGGAAAAACTCAAAGAATGGACATATAGTAAGTGGGATCACAGAAAGCCAAAAACGAGAGAGGATTATAATGTAACGCCTGAAATGCGTGCTACCTCCATCGGTTTTATCAAGACAGGATATGAACTCGAATTCAATAAAAAAGACATATTTATCATGGGAAAGTTCATTGAATAGAGACCCGACTGTGGGACAAATGTACCGGGTTATAGAGGAAATTCTCGCGGCGTTCAAAGGAGCGCCGCTAACTATATTTTGAATGGTTATAAATTCACATCAGCGTTTCCAAAACGATGAAAACATTTGTTTCAATCGTGTGGTAAGTGAATTGAGGTTCGATACAGGTTGAGCAGACCCAGTCTGTTCTTTGGGTTTCAGGTCCATTGTTTGTTCTGAACCCCCTATTTGTCCTGAACCTCCTGTTTGTCCCGAACCCCCTACCTTTACCGTTAATTTACCTGCTGGCAATGAGGATGTATCAAAATTATATTTAGATCCTCCTTTTGGATCAGTTGATAAAGCTGTCAGTGTCCCGGAGGCGGTAAATCTAATGTTCACAACAGACCTTCCGCTCAGGGCATCGCCGTCAATAAGGATATTGTAAGTTAAGGGGGGGACATTTGACGCAGATATTGTTGCGACCCCTCCAGAAGCTGTCACGTCCTTGTTGAAAGTTAAACCCTTTTTTACCGCCAAATGCATGTTCTGTACTCCTTCCGCCCTAGCAGTAATACGATTATTTGTAATGCGATGGTTCGGAACTGTTATAGAGGGCAGAGGAAGTTTATATCTGCCTCCGACAACCGGGACCTTTACTAAAACAGAAATTTCGGCATTGATACTCTTCCCGCCGGGACCTGTTATTGTCACTTTGTCCCCCACGGTTGGATTGGATGGGGAAACATTCCAATCAGTCGCCGCATATGCTGGAAAAACAAGTGAGCCAAGTAAAATAAATGTAGATAATACACAAAATATGAACCTTTCTCTTTTCGATCTAATATATTTCATTTTAAAATCCCTCTCTTCCATCATTATGCAATTAATGTTTTAAAATCTCCAATTTTAGTTACACTCCTTTATGTTTAGGATAATTTGTCCACATTTTTCCAATGTTGCCTGGATATTTACGAATTAAATAATAGATGCAATCTTAAAAACGATAATTCCCACAAAAACGACGATCAAAGGTAAGATTGTCATATTAAAAGATGTATTCAGGTTTTTGCTCCATTGCTCAGATGCTGAAAGGATCTCCTTTAAAGAAAGGAGTATTAAAAGC
>NZ_JAVKPK010000015.1:0-62900 GCF_031461075.1 Methanosarcina baikalica
TTTTAGAATCACAAACTAAAAGGAAAAGTTGAAGGATAAAGAGCAAACTAAAGGATAAATAATAGATTACTTAAGGATAAATAATGGATTAAGTTGAAGGAAAGCTCGAATAAAGGGCAATTAAAGAATAACAGAAGCTAAGGATGCAAGAAAGACTGGAGAATACCTGGAGGGTTTGGGATAAACGAAGAATCTGAAGAAAACCTGTTATGTATACCTTTTTCGGAAGAGCAGCTTTCTGAAATAAAGAAGTATGCAGCTCTGAATCAAATGGAAGTTGAAGAATTTATAAAAAACGTTTGTCTGACTCATTGCCTCCAGCAAATGGAATGCCTCTACGGGCCGAATCCAGAAGCATTTGAGGCTGCAGGTGGGTCTGCAAAATCGGAAAGTGGACAAAAAATTGATCCACGGAAAGTTGAAATTAAAAGCAAAAAGACAGGCTCAACATCAAAAGACCTGCTTGATGGCCCGTTGATCCTGGACCAGCAGTGTATTATGGATCTATTTACAATCAAACGAGAATTCGGCCATACCTCGAATAACAAGATAATTACTATCGCCCTCAAGCTGGGTTTAAATCAGCTCAGTGTGGCGCTTGGTATGCTTAAACATAAACTGGAAGAATAAAGTGAAAAATAGAAACGGTTATATAAGTATTCTTTTGCAAGCAGTTTTCTGCTGGTGCAGGTTTATTAAGATCACTATCAGGTCTTTTAAATTTTACTATTAAACCATTCCAGAAAACTATCAATGGCCCTGCGCCTATGAGAAACCTTATTTTTCTCGGCATCTCCAAGTTCCCCGAAGGTCATGCCCTGGTATTCGAAGATAGGATCGTACCCAAAACCACCTGTGCCTCGCTCTTCATATGCTATCTTTCCTTCCACAATACCGGGGAAAACCAGGGACTCTTTTCCGGGTTCGCAGTATCCGATTACGGTCTTAAAATAAGCTGCCCTGTCTTCCTCTTCTTCCATCAGTTTGAGTACTTTCGGGTTTCCGAGTTTGTCCTCCACAAAGCGAGAGTAAGGGCCTGGAAAGCCATTTAAGGCTTTTATGAAAATTCCGGAGTCGTCCACCATTACAGGCATGTTGAGTTTGTTTGCAACATACTGTGCCCCATAGGCTGCAATCGGTTCAAGCTCGTCTTCCTGAAGTTCGGGGTAGCCATTTTTTTCCTGAATTACTTCAATTCCGAAAGTTTTGAGGATATCCTTTACCTCGGCAAACTTGCCTTTATTTCCCGTAACAAACACGATTTTATGCATAACGAGCCCTCTTTTTTATCTCTTCAACGCGCTTGAGTACATTCTCTGAATCTATAAAAGTACTTTGATACCCTTTTTTGAAAGCCTCGACAAGAGCTTCATGGGCGCGGTGTGTACTTTCAAAGGTCTGGAAAAGCACATGGACATCTACACCTCTGGCTTCCACGCCTTTGTCAAAATAAGCAAGCCCGAAGTCAAGGAGATAAAGCCTCTTGCCTGCAAGCAGAAGATTTGAGGTGGTCAGATCCCCATGTATTATGCCTGAACTGTGGAGTTTTCCGATAAGTTCTCCCACCTTTTCGGATATTTCAGAGGTAATCAGGTATTTTATAGGAACTCCATCGATATACTGCATTTTGAGCTTGAAGTCTTCCACATCGTAGATAATCGGCGTGGAAACTCCACTGCGCCGGGCTTCAGACAGCAGGCGGGCTTCTGTTCGGTTTCTTTCTGTCCTGATCTTCTCGTCAATCTCTTTATGCCTGTAAGCCTTCGGGACTCTTTCCTTAATAAGCACCTTCTTTCCTTCAGGCCCTTCCTCCAGGTAAACAACAGCCTCAGCCCCGTTATCCAGCATTTCTCCAATCTTGAGTGAAGTTTCAGGGGAGATCTCAGGGACTTTTTTCATTTCTTCTTCCCTGATCCAGGTCACTTTTACATCGTCAGTCCTGAAACTAGGGTTTACACGGGACTCGTCAAGCGAGAGAGTGTTTCCTGATTTATACATCAGAAGCCCGGTGTATGCGATCATCGTCCCGTTATCTCCCATGAAGCGCTTTTCGGGCACATAGAACTTTGCGCCTCTGGCCTCGCACATGTCATTTAGCATCTCGCGCAGCCTTGTGTTTGCCCCTACTCCTCCTGCCAGCAAAACTTCTTTTTTTCCTGTGTGGGCAAGGGCGCGTTCTGCAACTTCCACAACCATTGCAAAAGCCGTTTCCTGGTAAGAATAGCAGACATCCTCAAGAGAAGCTTTCTTCAGGGCTTCGCTGGATGCTGTGGAAAGCCCGGAAAAGGAAAGGTCCATTCCTTTTATCACATAAGGAAGCGGGATATACTTCTTTGCGTTCTTTGCATATGCCTCGATCTTTGGCCCTCCGGGATGAGGCAGGCCAGCTCCCCGCGCAAACTTATCGAGGGCATTTCCAAGTCCGATATCCAGAGTCTCTCCAAAGACCCTGTACCGCCCTCCCATGTAGGAGATGACCTGGGAATTAGCTCCGCTTACATAAAGAACAACAGGGTCTTTCGCAGGCGTTCTCCAGATCCCTATTTCAATATGGGCGATGCAGTGGTTGACCCCTATAAGGGGAACTCCCAGGGAGAGGGAAAGCATCCTGGCTGCCGTTGCAACCGTCCTCAGGCACGGCCCAAGTCCAGGCCCCTGGGAAAAAGCTATTCCATCAATATTCGAAGGCTTAACTCCTTTTTCTTTTGCCTCTTCAAGGAGTCTTTTGATAACGCTTGCTGCATATTTTGCATGGTGCTGGGCGGCTTCTCTGGGATGGATTCCGCCAGTTTCGGGTTTATATGTCTCTGTGACCTCGGCAATGATCTCTGTCTCGGTCACGATTGCGGCACTCAGGTTCCAGGCAGTGCCTTCGATCCCAAGGATAAACGTGTTTTTCAAGGCTTACGATCTCCTTCCAGTCCTTTTCCTCTGCTTGCTGTCACTGCCTTCGATAATACCGGAGAGATCTTATATATTTGCTTTTCTGAGATCCCGAAGATAAATTTTCAAGCTTTCTTTCAGGGCTTCAAAACTTTCCGAGTTTCTGTACGCTTTCTTGCATGGGTTCGAGAGAGAACAGGCTTTTTTCACGCTTTTCAGTAAACTCCTCAAGAATGGATACAGGAATCTCGAAATCCAGAGGTGGAGGAGTAAGCGTTTCAAGCTCAAGTTCCTCTTCTTTCTGCCTGTCGAGCCTGAACCCCGGGAGGAAAAGGGCATAAAGTAAAAACAGGATAAAGATTACATACTCTCTGCCGTAAAGCGCCCATGAAACGTAACCTGTGCCCGCGAGAGAAAAAATTTGATTTATATAGGATGCGGGCCAGGATATGAAAGGGAGGGATGAGGCTGCGGGATGGGACAGCAGAAGGCTGAATATAAAAAGGAAAATCAATCCGAAACCTGCTTTTTTTGGCAGGCTGCGTTCTTCAGTATCAAGCCACCATTTCCACCAAACAGGTCTCAGAGGGCCTGTGCGGATACTTTTAAGGAGTATAGATGCAGGCTTTTTTACTTCGACTGGAGTTTTCAGTTTCAGGCATTCATCAAGCCTGTCTGCAGCTTTTCGGAAGTAGTGGGCTCTGCAGTATAAAAGTCCCAGGAAATAAAGAGAATAAGCTTTCAGTTCGTTATCTCTGGATTTCTGGCAAATGGTTGCTTTTTCAAGTTTTCCTGCGGCCGCGAGAAGCATGTACCTGAAACGAGCACTATTTTTTTCAAAAGATGCTTCTGCATACATATACCTGGCATAAGCGTCCCAGAGCAGAAGTTTCAAGTCTTCCGAATCCAGGGCAAGAGCCCACCTGAAAGACTCAAGAGCATCTTTACAGACCTGTTCTTCAAGCTCTACTCTGCCTTTCAGGTTTCTTGAAAATGCATTTTCAGGGGCTACTGCAATCGAAGCGTCGAGCTCTTTTAATGCGCCCCTACTGTTTCCGAGCCTGAAATAAAGCTCTGCAAGCCCGTTTCTGGCATGGAAGTTTTTCGGGTTTGCCTGGATTGCTTTTCTGTAAGCTCCGAGAGCCTTCTCGAAATCTTCCATCCTGGAACAGGCAAAACCCAGGAGGCAGGCGGGCAAATCAGAGTAGATGCCCTCTGCTGTGAGCTTTTCGAGGACTGCCGTAGCTTTCTCAAATTCCTGCAGCCTTATCAGGGCAAAAGCTTTCATAATCGAGGCCTGGGTATCTTCAGGATCTAAAAAAAGGATACTATCAAACGCTTTCAGGGCTTTTTCCCATTCCCCGTAGTGCACAAAAACAAGGCCTTTTCCGGAACATGCAATCTGTCCGTTTCCCGAAAGTTCCCCGGCACTTTCGAAGGCTTTCAGGGCATCCTCATATCTGCCAAGAGCATCCAGGGCAAAACCCTTTGCACCTCTGAGCATTTTCACCCTGGAGTTTTTTTCAGTGAGGTCCAAAATCCCGGATTTTTCCCTGTTCTCCTCACTCTTTTCAGACTTTTCGGTCTCTACCGCTGCATAAACAGCCTTTTCCACCTCTTCGAAAGTTTCCAGGGCTTCTTCATACCTCCGTAGACACATGAGAGCAATTCCTCTGTAAATCCAGGGAGAGAAGTCTCTATTCTTGGTGCTCATGGCATTATCAAAAGCGTTAAGAGCTTCCTTGTATTCTCCAAGCTCGGCAAAAGCAAGTCCCCTGTATTTACACTCCTCATCCCCAATTATCCCTTCAGGCAGTTTCCCTGACAGCTCGATATATTTTTTAAAAGCTGTTTGAAGCTGGTTTTCAAGAGCCTCTCCAAAACCTTTTTCCTGATGTTTGAGCCGGGAAAGGATAACTCCCCGGTTATAGCGAGCAGGCAGGCTTTCATAATCAAGTTCAAGAAGTGTCTTATAAGCATCAAGGGATTCCCTGTATTTTCCAATTTTACAGAGCGCATTTCCCTTTCCGTTCCAGGCAAAGAGGTTTTCAGGGTCAAGCCTGATAGCCCTCCCGAAAGTCTCCAATGCTCCTGAATAATCTTCAAGCTTATAGTATATCTCTCCCAGGCCGCTAAGAATGCAGCTGTTTTCAGGCCCGAGAGAAAGAGCTTTTTCATAAGTATGCAGAGCTTCGTAATATCTTCCGAGAGCCAGAAGGCAGTTACCTTCTCCTCCCCAACCCTCTGAACTGGCAGGATCAGCTTCAAGGGCTTTCCTGAAAGAGTCTAGGGATTCCTGATAATTTCCAAGAGCCAGTAGGGCTTTTCCTTTGCCGATTTTTGCCTCTATAAGAGAGTTATCCAGCTGAAGAGCACTTTCAAATGCCTCAAGGGCTTCCCGGCACCTACCCAGCCCTCCGAGAAGTTTGCCCCTTTCGAGTTTTATCCGTGCGTTTCCGGGTTCAAGGATCAGATTTTTTTCAAAAGCTGAAAGGGCCTCTTCTTTCCTTCCCATGACTTCGAAGATTCTACCCTGGATTTCCCAGGCAACTGCAGATGCAGGTTCTAGTTCCAGAGCCTTTTCACACGCTTTCAAAGCTTCTTTCCTTCTGCCCAGGGCAAGGTACGCTTTTGCCTCTCCTCCCCATGCCCCTGCATGTGAAGGCTCCAGCATCAGGGTTTTTCCATAAGCTTCAAGAGCATCCTCATTTTTCCCAAGGACGGACAGGGCTGCTCCTCTGTGGTACCATGCCATCAGGTTTCCGGGGTTAAATTCGGCAGCTCTCGTAAAAGCATCAAGGGCTTCTTCATTTCGCGAGAGCTGATTTAAAGCAATCCCGCTGTAATACAGAGCTCCTGCATGTTTTGTATCTCTCTCAAGCACGCCTTCGAAAGCTTCAAGAGCCTGTTCAGGCAGTTCCAGGTATCCGAGTGTAAGCCCCTTAAAGTAGTGGGCAGGAACATTCTCAGGATCAAAAATAAGAGCCCTTTCAAAAGCTTGCAGAGCTTCTTTCGGTCGGTCCAGGTAGCGAAGTATATTTCCCCTGTACTGCCACGCAATGCTATCCTGAGGGTTTACCTCAAGTACGGCATCGAAAGCCTCAAGCGCTTTCTCAAAATTTTTTTCTGACCCAATCTGGTTTTTCAGGTTCAAAAGAGCAAGGGCTTTACTGTACCAGGCTCTGGCATAAAGAGAGTTCATAGGGCCTCAGAGATCTTTGAGTAAAATTCATCTAATTATATATGATGCATAATATAAATACGGGCGCAGAAGAAAGTTACTGATTTATGGATGGCTATTTGCCCCGCCCTTTTGAACTCAAGCTGGGAAGTTCTACTATGAGGAAAAAATTTAACGGAGAGAATAAGAGTAAATAGAAAATTAAGAGCAAATCGAAAACTAAGAGCAAATAAAAGATTGAGAAAAAATAGAAGTTTCTCCGATTATCTATTTTATCGTATCCTCTTCAAATTGTATGGGAAAAAGTAAATTTCACATATTTGCGGAAAACTTAAAAATTTAACCAAGTCTGAAAAACAGGCTCAAAAGGCGCATTCAACTTCCCAAATGTAGGATAAAATTGTTGCATATTTTTCTGGTTGAAAAATTCTCCCTTGAATTTGAAGAGGATACATTTTATCACTCTTTCTTCTCTGGCGGCAACCTGATAATTAATCTTACATTTTTCAGAGTCAGGTCCTTTATGATAAGAGGGTTTTGCCTGAATCCCTTGATTTTCAAATTTTCTATGTGCGAGTCCTTTATTGTAATAATTTTTATTCTAGCATTTTCCTCAGGCATGTTTTATCAACTCTCTTGCCAGACAGCATTTTCTCAGCCACCGGGTTATATTCTTGACTATATATAATTCTCTAAAAATATATTGTTTTCCGTCCGCTGGCTTGAATTTGAAAATTAAGCTCTGTGCTTTCCGAGTTTCAGGGTCCGGAGAATTTAAAAGATTTGCGGAAAACTTGAATGAAAAAAGCATGAGAAAAAGATCAAAATATATTGTAAAAATCTACAAAAAAAGGTTTGAGAAATATTCCTCTGGAAGAGGATGTGAGTGAAAGGAACCACAGGAAGACTCCTGTGGTTCGGGTTGAAAAATGAATTAAATTAGTTCTTGAAGCGGATTATTTCTTGAATTCGGTATAGCCGCACTTTCCGCAGGCAAGGCGGTTTTTGTGTTCGGCAAGAAATACACCGGGTCCGCATCTGGGACAGAACTGTTTGAGTCTAGTTACGGAGTCGCCCTGGACTTTGTAGTAATCTTTTACTGCCATGTATATGCACCTCTATAAGGCTTAAGCCTCTTCTCCCTCAGTTTCTGCTCCCGGGGCAGGGTTTCTCTTAAGGACATATTCCAGCTCTACTTCTTTCATGCGGTTTGCATCTTCGTAGAGTTTGGCATAGCCCTTGCCTTCCTGCATGCCGTATTCTGTTTTGATTCTCTGGATTACGAGCAGCTCAAGCGGGGCATTCAACATTGCAGCGAGTTTATTTCTGATGTCACTTCTGGAAGGAGTCGAACCTTCATATTTCACTATGAAATCCAGTTCCCTTCTGTTTAAAAGTGCATTTTTCTTGTCTTTAAGGATCTTTATGTCCATCTAAAATTCTCCGTATCTTATCCAATTCATAATTCTGATTTTTATTGATGAGCTTCTCAAAGAGGGCCCTTATTTCCCTTTTTTTCTCCTCAGTGACCTTTACAAAGACCACGCCTTCATCGGGCTGTCCGTACAGGACGACAGCATCAAGAGGAGCCAGAAGGATCACAGGAAGTGTTGCCAGGTCCTCTTCTCCCCTTACAAAAATCCGGAGAGGTTTTTCGGAGGCAAACGCTTCGCAAAGGGTTTTAATCAACTCATCGGTAATTATTCCTGCAGGGTTGTCCACAGATACTTCTTCGTAGACCTTGTCCATATTACGGGCCGACATATGTGTGGATACTGGTTTCCTTTTGGTGCGGTTGTCCACAATACAGATGTCCGGAAAAATGCCGGCTTCGAGCAGGTGGAAGGTAGTAACATCCCCTACGGATATAAGTTTTGTGGAGCCTGTAAGCTCCCCTACAAACTTTTCTATAGTATCCCTGCCCTTTCCCCTGTAGAGTATACCCAAGGGTTTTTTCATAAGTGGGCGAAGTTCTCTCGGAAGCTCTATATGAACACTCAACTCAGCGCACCTTCAGGGCAAATTTATCCGAAATGTCAACCCCAAGTTTTTTTGCTATTTCTGAGCGTTCAGCATCCAGAATAATTACAAGCCCATTCCATTCCTCTGCAAGGTCCGAAGTCCCGCAAATCGGGCAGTTTTGCCCTTCAAGAACTCTCATGCAGTGTCGACATGCTTTTTCTGCCATTGTAAATTCCCTTCTTTATATTTCGTTCAGGCAGTTTCTTCAGTTCCAACTTCTTGAGGCTGCTTCTTTTTACGGGCTTCTTCGAGCCACTGCAACTTTCCAAGAGCAGTCTGACGCATGGTAAGGCCTATTTTGCTTTCTTTGGGCTCCCGTTCGTTAATGCTTACAGCAACAACCCGGGCTCTTACATGATCCCCTTCGGCAATGGACTTACCTCCTGTTTTTGCCACAAGCCTTGCGTTTTTGGCATCATATGACATAAAATCATCAGTGATCTGGCTGACATGAAGTAATCCGTCCATCGGCCCCATTCCTACGAAAACTCCGAAACCGACAGCTTCGACTACTTCACCTTCAATAATTTCCTGGAGCTCAGGCACAAACATTACTGCTTCGAATGTCACATCGTAGTATACTGCCCCGTCTCCTACGAGAATGTGCCCTTCCCCTATCTCGTCGATCTTGCAAATCGCGACGAGGGAACCAAGTTTTTTGTCAACCTGCCCCTCAAGTTTTTCTCTTAACGCGTTTTTAACAGTAGGCATCACTTCTTCCCCTAAAAGGGTAGGAGGGATACGGACCGTATCAACGAGTTTCATCATTTTATACATCTCTAATCACCCGTAAACACAATCAATTGCAATGCTGCACGGAAAAAATCCTGTGGGTCTTTCAGACAAGATCCAGTCTGTTTTTTTGGCGCAGGGACACGGTCTGGACCCCTTTTTCGGCAAGCCTGCGCTTTAACCCTATGTCATTCGTCAGAACAGCAGATCCCATCTCTTTTGCCAGCCTGAGAATAACATCATCCGCAGGCCCTGTAGCAGCTATGCGCTCGCACCTGCCCATCATGGATCTGGCGACCTTTGCAGCTGTTCTGTCCGAACCTTTTTCCCGCTTTATGAGTTTTTCTATTTCGAATACTACAGCTTCAGGCACATAAAATTCGTTAAATCCCAGCCTTTTCAGTTCTTCGAAAATATCCACTCCGAACTGGACAGGGATCATGAACCCGTTAGTATCGATTATAACTTTCAACTTTTAATTACTCCTACTCCAATGAGCCGCCAGCGAGAGTCAATCCTCCTGCTGATAGCAACCCTTGACCCGATGGCTGCGCTGATTGGGCGCTTGAGGGACACCTGTGCTTCATTTTTCCTGGCACTTGTGACCACTCCTACAGTCGTTGCGGTTCCTATGTTGAGCATAAGGGGTTCACTGGTCTTGATTTCATTGATCTTTTCTTCCCTTGTAACTCCTACAACCCTGTCGAGCAGGTGTAACTCCATGACAAACTGGTGCCTGGTTTCAGGAAGGGTACCGGGTGCGCCTGCAATCTGTCCTGTTAAAGAATCGCCTTTTGTCAGGGTAGGGTCAAGATAAGTTCCGACAGCCAAAAGCCCTCCTGGTGTTGCTTCTTCTATTTTTGTCGCGCCTGCATAGATAGATGAAACAGTTGTCAGAATGGGAACCCACCTTGTACTGCCTTCGGTTGTAACCTTAATTCCTGGCCTTATCTCCAGCTCGTCTCCAGGGTGAAGTACTCCTTCTGTCAGGGTGCCTCCGATGACTCCTCCGCGGATTTCATCGATTGAAGCTCCTGGCCTGTTAATGTCAAAAGAACGCGCAATCAACATGCTTGCAGGCTTGTCCACTTTGTGGACAGGAGCAGGAATTTGGGTTTCCAGAGCATCGATAAGGATATCGATGTTGATGTTCTGCTGGGCAGAGATCGGGATAATAGGTGCGTTTTCTGCGACCGTGCCTTTGACAAATTCCTTTATCTGGTGGTAATTCTCGATAATGCGCTCTTTGGATACAAGGTCAATCTTGTTTTGCACTATAACAATATTTTCAATGCCTATTATATCCAGAGCCATCAGGTGTTCTTTTGTCTGGGGCTGCGGGCAGTCTTCGTTTGCGGCAATTACCAGCACTGCCCCGTCCATAATTGCAGCTCCTGAGAGCATGGTCGCCATCAGGGTCTCGTGCCCTGGGGCGTCTACAAAAGACACAGTCCTGTGTTCTTCCGTCTTTTCTCCGCAGTTAGGGCAGGTCTTTTCTACAGTGTAACACTGAGGAGCAGGGCATTTAGGGCACTTCATGAATGGGGAATCTGCATACCCCAACCTGATAGAAATCCCTCTTTTGACTTCTTCACTATGCGTATCTGTCCACACGCCAGATAAGGCTTTAACAAGTGTGGTTTTTCCATGGTCGACATGGCCTACCATGCCGATATTAACACAAGGCTGACTCAAGTTGTAATTTCCTCCAGTAAAGTGAAACTAATCCGATATAAGGCAGGTTTAATCCGAAATATGTACCGTAAGAATTTTGCATTGCTTTTTCCAGCGGGTCCGTATATTCCAACCCTAAACTCATCTGATCTGTAATTGTAATGTAACTTATAAATTAAAGCGGGATTTTTGCTGAGTGCGGGCTTTAAAATGAACCCGGAATCCTCCCCCGGTCTACAGAGTAGATTCCGGATTTCCACAATTGGAAACCCGGGCAGATACTGTGATTAAATCTTTTATCGCTGCTTGAATCTTGCAGATTCCGGCGATACTTTTAAAGTTTACTGTATCCTGCATAATTCATATCTACTAATGCCGGAAAGCCTTAATAAATTTATGTGACGATAGCTTCGAGCTTCTCTAGTTCCAGGGCGCGCCTGATCTCAAGGGCTAACCTTCTTCCAGTACTCATTGGTCTTCTCCAGAGTGAGTTGCCGTAAGAATGGCCGACTGACATGTGCACATTGGTCCCGCCGCCTACTCTTGGGGCCACGTCATAAATATAAAAATTAAGGTCCTTGTCCACACAGGTCTGCAGGCAGAAAGGTCCGATAATGCCAGGAGCATAATGTTTCTGAGTCGCTTTTACATATTTTTCTCCCATTTCAAACACTTTATCGAGAAGGGACTCGCGAAGGGTTGCAGAGTTGTGCCCGCAGACCGTGTATTCAGGAGTTAGCTGGTGTTCGGCCAGGGCCATTTGCTGCGGGGCAGGAAGCCTTACATGGCCATCAAGGCTGGTCTCAAAACGCCAGTCAACGCCAAGAAGTTCCAGCTTACTCATTTCGGGCTCGATTGGAGAGTAAAACATATCAAGGTTGAACACAGGGCCTATGATATAACGCTCTATTCTGGCATTCTCCAGGGCTTCTCGTGTAATAACTCCCTGCTTTATGAGGGCTTCGGACTTCTCCAGGTATTCCCTGTAACTTGAAGCGGTAAAAAATCCTCTCTCCAATTTCTTTACAGCATGTGGGAGCTTGACCATCACCAGTTCGTTAATATCCTTCGGGGATTCGATTTTTTCAGGGAAAGGAAGCCCGGCTTTTTCCAGAATCCAGTAATAGCTCTGTTGCTCACCGCGTTCTTCGCTCCGAAGAAGATTCCTGCTTCCTACAAGAGGCACCCTAAAACTCTCTTCGATCTCATCTATACTGCAGTAAGAAGTAAATGAACGGTTAGGGATAAAGAGCACATTCTCATCAATCAGTTTCTGCTGGTTCTCAGGAAGGAGGATTTCGTTATACTTTTCAAAAACAACGGCCTCATCGACAACTCCCCTTTTTACTCTCCCGTAAGGGTCTCTCTGGGCTCTGAAATATTCGCTATATGTTTTTTCTCTGCCAGTCTGGCAGACAGCAAGGGTTCTGAATTCCTCTTCAACTGCCCCTTCGCAAATGTCGAGCCCTGAATGAGAAGCTATAGTCCCTACTTTTATCTTATCGGCTTGCGCATAGTAACCTTCAACGATTTCCTTTATTTCGTTCCTGTCGATCATATCTGATGTTCCTTGGCTTTGAAAGTATTTCCTTTCAGTGAAATGGTGATAGGTATGATTTTTTCAAACCTGATATTCGAGTGGAGATTTCTCGAAGTACAGGCCTGGCGGTTATTGCCAGGCGTTATGAAATAGAAATCCTGATAGGGTTTTTTCTCATTAAAGGCTTTACCTATTAAAACCCTTTCTAATAGAAGTAATCATTTATATAATGAAGGGTAGACCAAAAAAGGTCTCTGAACCTTTTCGGTTTATCCAGTGTCGCGTCACTCCTTAAAGATTTAAGGATTCTGAATAGTTGCAGTCGATTTATACGACATTTTGCCGTTGACGCAACACTAGTTAGTTCTTTGAGCTCCTTAAATTAGACCCAGGATAAGCGGGGTAATAAAAGTCTCAATTACTGCTGCAACGAAAAGAAGAGGCAGGATCCAGTGGAAATAAAACTGGAGCCCTTCCTTAAACTCCTTTTTAATCTGCGTCGGCCTGCCTATAAGGGCAGAAAATACCTGGAGTCCGAGCCGAAGTCCTATGCTTGCGGACAGGAAAACCATAGGTAACTCTATGATCCCGTGAGGGAGAAGGGCAAGAACAATGAAGAGCAGTCCTTTTTGTTGTGCTACGATATTCGAGATCACTCCCACTATATATCCGTTAAAGGCGATAAATAGTATTGAAAGAACTCCCAGCGCCAGCCCGAGTACCAGAGAAAGCAGGCTTACAAAGGCGTTGTTAAGAAAGATAACAAACAGTATATAAAGAGGCTTCATTTCCTGGAGCGGCCCGAATCGGGAACTAAAACTTTTAATCAGGTTATCAGCCATATCAGGGAAACTTGCAACTGAGACATAGCCTGCAATGAGGGATGCGAAGAATACAAAGGTTATGAAAAGGAAATAAGGCCAAATAAGGTGTAAGTACCCGGTAAATCCTTTTTTTGAGCTTTTTCCGCCTTCTGACCAGACTTCTACTACTCTGTTTCCGGTAAGAAAGTCTTTTTCCTCTCTAGTGTATCCCCTATTTTCTATCTCCCCTTCAGGAGTTTCTGTCTGTACTCTCGCTTGTTTCTCCTCTACATAATCTTCCTCTCTTTCCATACTTATCCCCACCAGTGATTTTCATCTCGCTTGATCTTAATTCGAACCGCAGGCGCCCGTACATATCTATTTTGTCTCAGATTCCCAGCATCATCCGGATAGTGTTCCGGGTTGCAGGGGAAAGCCCAAGGATCAAAATGACCATTTTAATTAGCATTTTGAGGTCCTGAGAACGTTTATCATCCTCAAATTGAGTGTCAAGCATGTAAATAACCCCTGTAAAGATAATAAGTTTCAATGGATACATAACCAATGCGGTGCCAGTCAGCTCGATAAGATAAGTGGGCACTACATGTTTTTCAAAGTATCCCAGCATATCTACTCCAATGTACGTTGAAGAAGCATCCATAAAATGGGCCATCAGGATGGAAAGGTTAAGGGGATCGGTGAATATTGAGGATTTGAAATGACGGGCAACAAGGTAAAAGGCAAAGGTCAGGCCTGTTCCTGCCCCAAGTACGAATAAGGGAACGTAGGGGGCTACGATGTTCTCGAAATGAAGGAGGATAATGAGATTTGCGAAGAACCATATAAGTCCCAAGCCTGCAAAGATTACATGAAAATCCTTTACCAGCTTTGCTCTTTGCAGCCGGATGGAAAGCCAGAGGCAGCTTACGGTTACCGCAAAAACCAAAAAGTAAATATTGGGAGTTATAAAAAGATAGGTTAATGGCGGGTGAATTATGCCTGCAGGAGAATCCTCAAGTACGCGCAGGGAAGAGCCCGCAAGCACGAAAGGCAGGACAGAAACAATAAAGCGCGGTGTGATTTTTACCTTCAATTTCTCGAGAAGCCTGAAAACCCCGAATATACAAATACCCAGTATCACTGCCCAGGTAAAGGTGTTTACGGGATTATACCCTTCGTCACCCCTTATGGGATCAAGATAATAGGTACTGATAAATTGTGATATTTTATCTATTAAAAAACTCATCTTATCACTCATTCAAAATGGCAATATCCTAATACAATTAATACTTACTGTGTATAAGTCGAACTTACTTCCAGTCGAACTTACTTCCTTAATCAAGAAGGTAGTATTTTATCTCTAGCGTGCGGTGTTCGTTTTAATGGCAGATATTTCTTTCCGGAAGGTTTTATCTCAATAAAGGCTAACAGTATTATAAAGGTTGATAATAAAGATTAATATTAATATATTACTCAATTTTTATAATTATTTATATAGCTCCTAATAGCATGTGCACACATAATAAAATGGCGTAAGCATGGAGAATTATCTGAATGAATTCTAAGCAAATTCTGATAATCAACTTGAAACATGCGCCATACTGGAACTGATCAGAATTAAGTTAATGAATTAAGTTTGCATATTAATTTATGTGCCTGATATACTGTAGTCTGCTGATAATCGAAACCTGTCGGTGTGAAGTACAATCTGCGGACTGAGCTATCTGTTATAAAGATTGATATATGTTAATCTGCCGGTAAGCAAATAACCTTCAACAACTGGATTATGTGTAACTTCTTGCGTATATTCGGGTTTACAAGAGCCAATTTACCATCTATCATGATCAAATATATATGCGGGTATGAAATTGACTATCGACAAAAACAGCGCAAAATGGATGCAGCTTCCCAGAGATGTGCTCGTAGGGCATGGCGTGCTTGAGGAAGTTGGATATGTCTGCAGGGACCTGAAACTGAAAGGAAATGCGCTGATCGTGACCGGAAGCACTACGTGGGATATTGCAGGCAGAAAAGTTAGTAACTTCCTTGAAAGCGCGGGTAGCAGCGTGGAAACAGTTATAACGTGCAAAGCTACGATGGAGGAGGTTGAAAAGGTCATGGAAAAAGCCCTTGAAATAGAAGCGACTTTTCTCCTTGGGGTTGGAAGCGGCAGGTCTATTGACCTTGCAAAACTTGCTTCGACCCGGCTGGAACTTCCTTTTATCAGCGTGCCGACTGCAGCTTCTCACGATGGTATTGCATCTTCCCGCGCCTCAATTGTGGACAATGGAAAGAGTACGTCCGTACAGGCCCAGGCTCCGATTGCAGTCATCGCAGACACGGAAATTATTTCTGCAGCTCCTTTCCGTTTCCTTGCAGCTGGCTGTGGAGATATAATTTCCAATTATACGGCAGTAATGGACTGGGAACTTGCAAGCAGGCTCAGGAATGAATATTTTGGAGAATATGCTGCAGCCCTCTCCCGTATGGCTGCCAGGGTAATTATCGAGTATGCAGATTCGATAAAGCCCCAGCACGAGACGTCGGCAAGGCTTGTAGTAAAGGCTCTGGTTTCGAACGGGGTTGCAATGAGTATTGCAGGCTCTTCAAGACCTGCTTCAGGCTCCGAACATATGTTTAGCCATACCCTTGACAGGATAGCCCCAAAATCCGCACTTCATGGAGAACAATGTGGTGTTGGCACGATTATGATGATGTACCTCCACGGGGGTAACTGGCAGGAAATCAGGGAAGCCTTAAAAAAGATCGGGGCTCCTGTAACTGCAGAAGAACTGGGTATAGAAGATAAATATATAATTGAAGCCCTGTTACATGCACACAGCATTCGCCCTGAACGTTATACAATTCTCGGGAGCGGCCTTACTCCATCTGCTGCTGAGAAAGTTGCAAGAATCACAAAGGTCATAAGTTGAAAAGTTATTCTTGTTCAGGCTGAAGTAGAAAATCAGTGTTTGTTTAAAGTACAAAGCTTAAGGCTGGAGTTAAGATTTCATTTAATAATCCAGTGGCTCATATCCGGCTAAAGGAAACTCGGTTAATCCGGAATCACTTAATTCCCAATTAAAAAGTATTACAAATCGAATCCAGTATTGAATTTCAAATTATTTCGGGATAAGCTCCAGACATCCCTGAGAGACGGGGCACAGGCCCGAAAACAATCAAATGGAAGAGTTATTATGACAGAAAGCGATAACAAAATAACACTTATCGGATCACGGCTTGCAAGGGAAGGGCTGGAATTCATATTCAAGGGTGAGATGCCTGAATGCAAAAAATGCCGGCTAAAGAATACCTGCCTTAACCTTGAACCAGAACGCAGGTACAGGGTCGAGAGAATCAGGAACAATGATATTCATGAATGTTTCCTGCATGATAGTGGTGTACTGGCCGTGGACGTTAGCAGGGCTCCTATCCTGACCACAATAGAGTCAAGAAAGGCAGTTGATGGGGCAAAAATTATGTATGAGCCTCCAAAGTGCGGCAAGAGGGAGTGCGGGGTGTATGAGGTCTGTCACCCTGAAGGGCTTTCAAAAGGAGACAAATGCAAAATTGTAGAGGTTCTCGAAAGCCTTGATTCCAAGTGCGAAGCCAACTATTCTCTGAAAAAGGTGAAACTGGCCTGGTAAATGTAAACAAACATATTTTAGTAATAGTAAGATTGATTATTAATAAATACAAAAGGTTGAAGTGGTGTTATAAGTGCCTGAAAAGGAAATGAACCAGGTCCCCTCTGAATTTTATACCCAAAAGCGCTGGGAAAACTGGCTCGGAAGGGCAAAAGAGAGCGGTTTCCAAATCAAGGAGTCGGAAGAAGAAGCCGGAAAGGAAAGTGCCATCTTCGTCAATATGGTTGACGATGTTATCCTTGCCTGCCTAAAATTCACCGCACGCTTTGAAAAAGGTATGCTCTCCAGAGAAAAAGCTCTGGAGATTCTGGCGGAGATCCGGGACATCGTACTTTCCGAGGTCGAACCTATTTCCGAAGATATCGACCTTATGATAGACTCGATACAGACTTCTCTTATGGGGGCGCTTGTCGCCTTTGAATGCTATATTATGGGTGACTACGACGAAGGATCAAACATTGAAGAACTTGTAAAAGCAGCTATTGACGCTGAATCTTCGGACAACCTTGAACTTGCCCTCGATTATACTGCACAGTGCGGTGCAATCGTACTTAAAGGGAAAAGCCTGCCTGAAGAGGTTATGGCCGAACTTCCCTACGGCATTGTTGCAGAATGGCTTGATGGGATTGATTCTATCTCGGCTGCAATGGTAGGAAGCGACAGTTACAAGGAATTTGACGAAGAAGATGATGAGGACGCTGCCTAAACAATTCTTCTGTAAACAAAGGATTCCCTTTCCAGTTTTTCTGGAATGTGGAAGTCCTTTTAAATTTATAAAAATTAAATCTTATTTTAAATATTAAAAAGCTTGTTCAATGTTTTCAAGCTTTGATGCGCAGCATTTCCCGGATTCTTGTTTTTCAACCAGTTTCTCCTGCCCGGATTCCTGCTTTTCAATCACCTTTTCGTATACTTCGAGAGTTTTTTCAGCTATTGTTTTCCAGTTGTATCTTTTTTTGAGGAGATCGTTTCCCTTTTCCCCCATTCTGTTATGGCCAAGCCCTTCAAGGACGTAATTGAGGCCCCAGGCGATAGAAGAGGGTTCTTTATGAGCAACAATTCCCGTCTTGAAATTCTCCACAAGAGCGACTGCATCGCTTGCAACTACCGGTTTCTTTGCATCCCAGGCTTCAAGCACCACGATTCCGAAGGGCTCGTTCCGACTGGGTACACACACAAGGTCGCAGGCGTTGAACCAGTCTATTACAGTGTCATCCGGGGCATATCCAAGGAAGTTGCATGAATTTCCTATGCCAAGTTTCTGGGCCTGATTTTCACACTGAGAGCGCATGTCCCCTTCTCCTATGAGCACAAATTGGGCATCTCTTTTCTTGAGGACTTTTGCCGCAGCTTCCAAAAGCAGGTCAGGCCCTTTCTGATAGGACATCCTTCCCGTGAAAAGCACAACTGGGAGGCATGGGTGGATACCGTAGTGTTTTTTCACATTTCCAGGGTTGATTTGTCTTTTTATTTTTCCCACGTTTATACCGTTAGGGATTTCCCATAGCTTATAATCGGGAATTTTGTAGATATGCTGGATTTCTTTCTTCAATACCGTAGAGGTCGTAATCACGTCCGAAGATTCGTATCCTCCGAGCCACTCTCTGTGTGATATTTCCTTTGCTTCCCACCAGTCCCCATGGCGATTTCCATTGCGTCCCCATTCAGTACTGTGGAAGGTTAGCACAAAGGGCAGCCCAAATTGGGCTTTTATCCTGCAGAGAACATTTACCGGATGCCAGTCATGCCCATGAAGAACATCAAATTTTCCTACATTTTTTCTCACGTCCAGGAACCGGCAATACATACCTTCGCACATCCGGTTCATCTGTTCTATTATTCCCCCGTTTTGATCACAGGCAATCCTATGATAATGGACTTCATTGATGATCTCATCGTTGTTTTCACGGCCTCGTGTAAACAGGTGGACCTCATGTCCTTCTGCTGCAAGAGCATCAGAGAGTTCGGATACATGGGGTGAGATTCCTCCTACACGTATCGAATACAAACTTTCCCAGGTAAACATTCCTATTCGAATCTTTTTCATAGGCTCACTTATTCCTTTTTGTCAAAATGAGAGTTAAGGACATCAGTGAAGAAGAATGCAGGCTTCCCCTTTCCTTTTGTAATCATTACATCCTCCAGTTTACTATTTCAGATCGCGACCGTCCTGCTATAACCTTACATACGCCTTTTAAACCTTCGATTGCTATATAATGGTAAAAGGGGTATAACCTTATTTATGTGGTACGAAGGCGGTTTTCGTATTAAGGATACGGTCTCTATACTCTCTTAACTTCATTTTCTTTTAATGGTAGATAAATATATCTGTGAATTTTTCATACTTTTTTAAGTGGAAATAATAAAATCTTCTTCCTCTCTTGAGCTTATTTCTCATACAGGCTCATTTTCCGGGCGTAAGGTCTCCCCTCAAGTAAGAGGCTGCCCTTTCCGGGGAAACCGTATTGATATAAGTTCCTGTATTCAGTTCAAAACCCGCATTAATGGTAAGTCTCGGAAGTAGCCGAAGGTTCAGGTGATATTCGGGAGTTTTGAAAAGCTGGTAAAACATATGATTGAAAGGCAGGTTTCCAAGGACCTTCCTATAACTTTTGAGGACGTCTCTTAGAATGTCTCCGAGGGCAAAAAGAGTTTTGTCCTTGCAATCTCCAAGAAAACTGACATGTTTCCGCGGAAGGATCCATACTTCAAATGGCCCCATTGAAGAATAAGGAGTGAAAGCTATGCATTCGCTGTTCTCAAATATCAGGCGGGAAGAAGTCTTTTCCTTATCAAACATAGCACAATAGGGGCATCTTTCTTTTTCCCTGATAACCTTCAATTCCCTCTCTACTTGGGGAGGACAAAAAGGCAGGGCAACTAGCTGGCTGTGAGAGTGGTTAATGGAAGCACCTGCTGCTTTTCCTGAATTTTTGAATAGGGAGACGTAGAGTATTTTTTCACGGGTTATGTAGTTGCATGTACGGTCTCTATAGACGTGCATGAGCCCTGAGAGTTCAGGATCTGAAAAATCCTCAAGTTTTCTCCCATGCAAAGGCGACTCTACAATAATTTCGTGAAAGCCATACCCTGGTTCCGCATGCAAGCCAATTTCCGGATGCTCCGGATGCTCCGGAACAGATGAGAGGGCAGGGTAAAGGTTTGGAAAGCAGCGGAAATCCCAGTTGCGTATTCTTTCTTCGGAAGTGTCGGCAAAGATTTTCCTATTTTTATATACTGCAGTGGCAAGGGGAGTTTTTTCCTCTTCTCCCCCGCAAAAAATACAGTTTTCAGAGCCGCTTTTCCCGGAATCTTCAGCTGCGCCTGCAAAGTCCGAAGGTCTTTTAGCTCTTTCTTCTGCAATTATGCAGTACTCGGAAAGAAAATAATGCTTTCTGATTTCTGGCATTTCAGGAAAACCCCATTATATTTCTTTTTCCTCTTTCTTTCTTTCCTGACTAACTTCTTTTCTGACACTTTTAAGTATCCTTTTTCTCTTCTGCAGCATTTTACTGTTTGCAGAAGCGAGCCCCGCTTATCAGTTCATAATACTGTTCAGTAGGAACTTTCCAGTCCATATCTTTTGCGAGGAGAAAGGCTTCCCTGCAGAGGAGTTTGTACTTTACCCTGTCATCTATGAAATTCCGTGTGAAATAGCTGACTGCCAGGGCATAATCAAGGACTGTCTCATAATAGGAGAGATCTATATTGTCCACGACTACCACTCCTCCGAGTACTTCTATAAGGGACTCGATTGTCTTTATGGCGTCGCTGAAACCGCAAACCCGACTGACCACGCTCGGGGTTCCCTCTTTTCCGGCTTCAAGCCCTGTGAGTAGAAAGGGATCATAGCGCGAGGGAAAAATGCCTGCACAGCAACCTGCCATAAATTCCTCAACTTCCATACCGAGCCCTCCATCAGATATTGAGAGAATCTGCGGATACAGAAGGGCTGCAACCGAGCGTTTTCCCCTTACCATTTTCGGAAAATCCAGCCCTTTTTCCTCGATCATCTGCTGAATCTTCAGTTCACTTCCTGCAAGTATTTCTTTTGGCAGGTTGACAGGAAATCCTGCAGGAAGATTTGTTTTTGGTCCCTCTGCAGTAACAAGGAAACAGATTACCCTGATTCCTTCTTGCATATGCCCTTCCAGAATACTGTTCTTTATTATATGCTCAAGAGCGACAAGGGAATCGAGAAGGTCCGGATATCCTTTATTTTCTACTTCCAGGCGGGAAATTGTGAAAATCGGGATTATCTTTTCGGGTTCTATCCTTTCCCCTCCGTGATATTTGTACAGGTTTTCGGAAAGGAACTTTCTGATTTTTTCAAGGCATCCTTCTTTCAGGTTCCAGTCTATTTTATCGGATTCTATGGTTATTCCATTTCTGATCACAATCCCGTTAATCCCGTAAAACAACCTGGCTTCTTGCCTTGTAGACTCTCCTACTGCGGTAATCGTATCTGCATATAATGCAAGGGCCTCGAGGGCAGCCAGGTTTTCCGGCACTCCGGGAGGCCATGTACTGTCATTGTTCCTCCTTTTTTGAATGGAATTGTATCCTGCAGTCCTTCCGGGCAGAGTCGCATGCAGGGTTGCAACAGTACTTACCGGAATACCAAGTTTTTTTAGCCTGGCTGGCGCATAAAACACTCCGAATTCATGGCAGTGCAGGGAGACTCCAGGGCAAGGGCTAAAACCTTTAATTGAAGTTGTTTCTTCGGTTTCGGCACTTTCCGAAGCCGAACTTACTAGAAATCGGATAAGCTCGGAAATCGCATAGGAAAGGGAAAGATAATGGGTATATTCCGGGCCATTTGACATGCTCTCATATTTCAGGGAATCAAGCCCTAGGTGTTCGTAGGCTTCAGCTTTTATCCTGCTTTCGAGCGTCATTTCCTTTCCCATGTATGTTGAGCGTATCTTCCCGAAATCAGAGGTTTGAAACTGCAGGTAGCCTACCCTGTTTTTCCCTACCAGTTTTTCTCCTGTAAACACTTTGATGCCTGATTTTTCGAGAGATTCCAGGCTTTTTTGAAGTACCCTTCCAACATGTAGCGGGTTAAACTCCTCCATACTCGTAATCCGGTTCAGCCCCCGGTTCCAGTCAGCACCCCTGTGCCCGTAATAAGGACCCGCAACAAGAATCTCTTTCTCTTCTTTTGTATCCAATGTGCCGGAATCGAAAAGAGCCGCAAGGGTATGTGCCTCTTCATGAATGACATTCCAGATTCCGCCCATTTTGTTTGATTTAGGGCCTGCTTCTTCTCCGGCAATTATTACAAAATTCTTTCCCACACCTGAATCCTCCAGGGTCTTTTTGCCTTTCAGTTCTGTATTTATATTTTAATTCGCCTGTGAATATTAAAACTTATCAATCGAAAAAGAAACATGTAAGGCGCTATAAGAGATACAAAAAAATACTTTGAAATTAGGGGCAGGAGACCTTGATGAAAATATTGAAAAAATAAAAGGCTTGAAAGGCAGAGAGTAAGTACGGGAAAAGGAATTTCTCAGGCAGTGGAATCAAGTACCGAAGTCTTTGTTTTTGCATAGCAGTTTTCCACAAGCTTCATGGTCCCTTCGAGGTCAGTAATCTCAAACTCAAAGAGTCTGGAAAATTCCCTGACGCAGGCTTCGAAATCTTTTTCATAGACAAGACCCGTGTTTATCCTTGCAACTTTTTTGTATCCGGCATAATCAAAGACGAATTTCGACATTTTGATATCATCCGGGTTCTTACTCAAGCCTGCAGTTCTTATCATTTCCCTCCAGTTTGCAGCCCACATAGGAGTTAGGAAAAAAGTTCCTACTCCCCTGCAGCTTTTCAGGGCTTTGAGATACTGTCCCCTGCCTCCGAGCACGGCACCTATGCAATCGTCCACTATTTCCCCGTTTTCTTCTTTTAGAATTCTGACCTTGCAATCCAGGGCCTTGAAGTCCTCTTCGATTTTCCCGAGCACGTTTCCGCAAAGTCCGTAAAAGAGCAAGATTCCGTCCGAGTGCGGAGCCATTGCCTCCACTTTTGAATAGACCGTCCTTTTAAGGTTTTCAGGGATTGCGTGCAGGGCAAGCTCAAGCATGTATATGTTCAGGGTGAAACCTTTTTCTTTCTGCTTTTCCGGGATTTCTTCAACAGGGAGCACTTTATGCGGGACCCCTGCTTCCAGCATTTTTTTCCTGAGGCCGCTACAGTCATTGTTTTCCACGACAATTACTTTTTCAATCTCAGGGTCGTTTTCAAGCAGGTGCATTATCTCGTCTTCGAACATTCTGCACCCGATAATACTGATTACTGGCATGCGCAATTTCTCCTATTTTTTCCCTGGAAACTGAGGGTATTTTCGGGTTTTCGTGAAATATTCAACTCATTCGATCTATTATTACAATATCTGAGTTATTTTTATATAATCAAGTGTATTAAAATGCAAATATGTTCTCTTCAATATTAAAATACAGACTTTAATATAAGGTTATTTTGATGCGCCTGCGTTAGGAATTTTTCTCATTTTTTCTTCTTTAACTCTATAGCCTGAGCTGTCGGTTCAAAAGGTCTGTGTTATATGATCATGGTTTAACGGCGGCGGCTGCGGAATAATTTTCTTCAGATCAGGGCCTGGTAGTAACCTTTTTTTTCCTGGACTTCGACGGGGAGGGAGAAAAGTTCCGAGAGATTTGCATCTGTCAGGATTTCTTCTTTTTTTCCGTCCCTGAAGATTTTTCCCTCTTTTATAAGGATTACACGGTTGATCTCAGGAATGATATCTTCAAGGGCGTGTGTGACCAGAATTACACTTTTTCCTGAACCTGCAATTTTCCGGACGCTTTCGCGGAAGCTGTAGATGGCTTTCAGGTCAAGGCTGTTTGTGTGCTCATCTAAAACAAGGGCTTGCGGGTCATGCACAAGGGCTCTTCCTATAAGCGCCCTCCTGGCTTCTCCTGTGGAGAGTTCGCACATCAACCTGTCCGCAAGGTGAGTAATCTCAAGAAACTCAAGGACTTTCCTGGCTCTGGCTTCCATCTCAGGGGTAACTTTATGGTTGTAGTAAATTCCTATGCTGCTGAAAAACCCTGAGATTACCACATCCAGCACATTGACCTGGCGGCAGTACGTCTGCTGAAGATCTCCAGAGACGATTCCCAGTAATTTTCTGAGCTCAAAAACATTCCAGGATGTTTTGCCCAGGATATTCAGGACAAGCCCGTCGGCTGATGCAAGGGGATGATATTCCTTTGTAAATGTCTTGATGAGGGACGATTTCCCAGAACCATTGGGCCCGATAATTGCAACATGTTCTCCCTGCTCAATAGAAAGAGATATTGAATCAAGGATTTTTTTACCGCATCTAACGACAGTTACGTTTTTTAATTCAAGCAGGGAAGGGGAATTATCCTTCCCTGGACAGTATCTGTTTTGAGTCATTTTTATCATCTATTTTGAAATTTGGAGAGATTTTCAATAACGCTCTAAACTTTAAGCTTCCGCTCAATTTTCCTGTAAACAAACCAACCTGTATAAACCAACCTGTAGTTTCAAACTTAAATATTTACACTTAACTAATTCGATACTTTATAATCACGAAAAAATGGGGGGCAGTAAAAACTCAATCAAAACTCTATAACATAGCGACATAAAATCCACTCAATACATTATAAACACAGATAACGCTGGCAGAGATTTTTAAGGGACTTTCAAAAGCCGGCTCAAGAAACTTGAGATAACCTGCCTGAAACCGGCTCTTAAGAATTTTGCGAAAATTTGTAAAAATATTCAGGTTTGATTCTGAGCTATTCAGGTTTGACTCTGAGCTATTCAGCATGATTCAAAAAAACCAACTTCAGTCTGCTTATTTCCTTATCGGAGCCCTTAAATCTCCTTACATCATTTTTAAGGCTTTTCTCATGTCCTGTATTTTTTTAAGGTTTTTGGCAGGCACTCCCTCAAAATTGTTTACCTCTATTTTAGTTTCTTGTGTTTGTTTCTTGCATTTATATAATCTTATACTATAGTTTTGCTTCTACCGAAAAACGTAGGAGTTCGGAGGGGTTTCGTGTTGGAAGTTTATAATATTCGGAGTTCGCTCAGTTCTTACCTTTACGAGGTTCGTTTTATCATCCTTTTCTATGTAATAGGAGATTGGACCTCTACTGCTTACGCTCTGCCCATCGGCGCAGAGTATAATCCGGTTCCTGCCATGATTCTGGAAAATTACGGAATCTATCACCTTCTGCTTGTTAAAATAGGCTTTATTCTACTGCTTTTCTATGTAGCCCCTTTAATAAAAGTATCCAAGACAAGATGGGCTCTTACGAAACATCTTATAGAATTTATCGGCATCTTTGTGACCATAAACAACCTTATGGTCATCTGGTATGGGAACAGCCTTATACAGGTTTTCGGGCTTGTCTGAGTTAACAGGATCCGCAAATAATGCCTCATTTTTTTCTTTTCTTTTTTTTCACAGGCTAATCTGAACTTATTTTCTCTTGCTGGCCTTATTCCTCAATTACCAGCCTTTCCATTTACTATTTTTCGAATCCGCCTGCTTTCAATCTACAGCTCTTCTTACTTACCTGGTTTTCGCGTACAGAAAGCAGTCGTAATAATCTTCCCCAACCCTGTGGACTTTTCTCATGACTCCTTCTTTTTCGTACCCACACTTCCGGGCCACGCGCTCACTTGCCAGGTTCCGGGTATCCATAAGGATAATAATCCTTTGCAAGTCCAGTTTCTCAAATCCAACCTTCTCAAGCTGTCTGACAGCCTCAGCTGCAATCCCCTTTCCCTGATAGTCCTTATCAATGAAGTACCCGATTTCCCCTATCCAGGGTCTGTGCTGGTCGATTCTTATTCCGCACGCCCCCACAAGTTTTCCATAATAAAGAATGGAATAATTATGCTCAAAGTTAGCCTTTCTTTTAGCTTCGTTCAGCTGCAAAATACATATTTCTTCTTCAAGTGTTTTTATGGGAAACTCAATGAAATCAAGGTTCGTATGTGTGATTATCTCAAAGAAACGTTCGGCATCAAAGAGTTCCTGAGGACGGATTTTTACTTCGGGCATAAACACAGATTGAATCTCCCTTATGAAAAACGTTTTCAAGCTCTCTTTTTATGTTCTCATTTCTTTTTATTTTTCCCCGTATTCTCAAAAAATAAAATATAAGTATACCTCTAATTAAATAGAGAATTGTGGAACCCAATATTGTAGCCAGGATCAGAAACGACTTAGCCCTGAGTGTGGATGAGAAGACAAAAGCCAATTGTTCGCGTTTTTTTAAGGAAGAAGTCTTATACTACGGGGTAAAGTCCGCGCTTGTCAGAAAAATTGTGAAAAATTATTTTAATGAAATAAAATCGGAAAATAAACAAGAGATTTTTACCCTGTGCGAAGAACTCCTTCAGTCGGACTACTGCGAAGAAGCCTATATTGCATTCGAATGGGCTTATCAGGTAAGAAACGATTACTCTGAAGATGATTTTTTCACCTTTGAACACTGGATTGAAAAGTACGTCAACAACTGGGCTAAATGCGACACCCTCTGCAACCACTCAGTGGGTTCTTTTATAGAGAAATTTCCGGCTTATGTGGCAAACCTTAAGACCTGGGCAGGGTCGGACAACAGGTGGGTAAGGCGTGCGGCTGCAGTAACCCTGATCCTCCCTGCCAGAAAAGGCAATTTCCTGAATGATATTTTTGAAATCTCAGACCTCCTGTTGAAAGACAAGGACGACCTGGTCCGGAAAGGCTACGGCTGGATGCTCAAAGAAGCAAGCAAAGCCCACCGGCAGGAAGTCTTCGAATATGTCATGAAAAACAAAAAAGATATGCCCAGAACCTCCCTGCGCTACGCAATCGAAAAACTCCCAAAAGATCTGAGAGATAAAGCTATGGAGAAGTAACTGGCGATAAAATTAGAGACTTAAAACTTTACGGAAAATC
Source organism: Methanosarcina baikalica (assembly GCF_031461075.1). NCBI lineage: Archaea > Methanobacteriati > Methanobacteriota > Methanomicrobia > Methanosarcinales > Methanosarcinaceae > Methanosarcina > Methanosarcina baikalica. Next base: position 26,429 of record NZ_JAVKPK010000015.1, read on the forward strand.
GGCGACAATTAAAAGTTGCAGTAATAGGAGATTGAGATATTTAGAGAATAAAATTTAGAGAATAAAAATTAGAAAATAAAATTTAGAAGAAAAGTAAGAGTTGAGTTAAAAAGACAGAATAGCGAGAAAAGAGTGGAAAAAAGGAGAACTAAATTGGCAAAGTTAAGGGAGTAAGGAGTTTTTCCGACACAGTACCCCCATACTGCATCTTCGCCCCTTATCCCCCGGATGCCCCTTTTCATTCCTGTATCTTTTGCCTGCAGCTTAATTCTCTGCAGGAACTTTCATTCACACAATTTTGGTCTACGTTACAGTTTAAAGGATATCTTCACACGTATTTTGTTCTATTTACCCAGCCGTGATACAAATTTAACATTCAGAACACTTTTAATAACAACGTTCTCTTCAGCCTGGTTTTGTTAAATCCCTTTTATGTACTTTCGGACATCCAATACTTTTATTTTTCATTTATTGAGATAAAATGTGAATTCTCAGGGAGAAAAATAAGAGAATAACCCATTTGATAGTTTTATTTAGTCCAGTGCAGGTATTCCTTAACTTATCTCAGCGGAAAGGTCTTTCGAATCCTGTTTCTCAAATCAGATTGATGCAATTCTTCCGGCATCGGTTATGATATATCCGTTTTCTCCGTCTGCTATGTACCCCATTGCTTTGAGTTCCCGAAGATGGTTGTAAGTCATTCCCTTTGAAATTCCAGCAGTTGCCGCAATCTGTGTTACCGAAGAGATCCCATTCTTAATTTGTTCAAGTATCAATTTTTTTGTTTCCGAGAGGTTAAAACTCAGCACCGGAAAATCAATCATGAGACTGTCTTCTTCGGTCACATACACAACTCTCTGCACCATAGCATTCCTTGCATACGCCCCAAAAAGCGCTCCAAAAGCCTGGGGCTTCCGCCCGCCCGAAACGTTGACAATTACCTGATTGCCCCTGTCATGTTCCTGTTCAATCAGTTCAGCAACGTCTTTTGCTACGCACACGGTGTCGTAGACTGCCGTATACTTTTTCTCAACTTCAAGCGCGTTTTTAAAGGTCTTTTCGATTATTTCTTCAGACTGGAGTTTTTTTTCATTCGCCCCCTCTTCTGACAGCAATATAATCTTTGAAGGGGAAAGCCTGGTCACGCAGATAATAACAGGCTCAAGGGAATAGATTGTGGAGATGAGTGTAAGCTTCGACATTAGATGTTTAGTATCGCTTCATTGGGTTAAATGTTTTACTATATATGTTATACCACATTTGTTGATTTAATACGCTTATTATTATAATTAAAATTAGAAATGTATATATATTATGTGAATAATGAATGTTTATAGTTCACAAGTTTAGTTTAACTTTGAAATAACAATTGTAATAAATCAAGTCTGATTTTTAAAATAGATCATGACTAATAATATACTTTGTTACCAATGTATAGAAAATTGAGGGTATTTGGATAAATTGATGGGGAAACTGAATGCTCCATGCTATCAAGAACCTTGGAATCTTGAAATTGATAGAAGAATTTCCTGAAGAATTCGATTTTAATGCTTTAGATACAACGGATTATTTCTTAAAACAGAGAGAAAAAGCGATCTCAAAAGGTAAATACGCAAAGCTTCAATTTGAAATATTAAAAGATGATAATATAGGTATTTTTTCGATTAATAAAGGTAAGGTAATTTTTGAAGTGGAAAGAATTTCCGATGATTCATGGAAATACTTGTTTTTGAAAACGGCTCCAAGAGGTGCATATATCACTCCGACTTGGAAAGAAAATCCAAAGAAGGAGAACAAAAAACTAGAGTATACAGTGGAAAATATAATTGAACAATCAAAAGAAGACAAATCCAATTGGCTTCTAGATCTTGTTACCATTTATACAGCTAAAGATATCGAATGTGGAGAAATTGATGAAAATGGAGGGCTAAGGAAGCTTTCATTTTATGATACTGTAAAATGGGCTAAAGAAAATAAAAATTTAAAAGTTTTTTCGGTAAAATTTGATGGTAAATATAATTCTGAAATGCAAGCTATCCTTAACTTAGCACTTGAAAGCAAGAAACAGATATATCAAACTGAGCAAGCTAAATCTTTTAGTAGTCCAGAAATTAATTGTAGTTTATGTAATGAAAATCAGGAACTTTTTCCTAATGTTTTATCTGGAGTTGGAATAAATATTGCAAATGTAGATAAATCTGGGTTTTTTCCTGGAGTAGACAGTGAAAATGCTACAAAGGCTTTTCCTATTTGTGCACCATGCGCAGAAACTTTATACGTAGCTAAGTTTCATGCTTTTCCGATTCTTACCCAAAAAATTTCTGGTCATAGGGTTTTAATTATACCTCATTTAGTGGAAAGTAAAGATAAAGTAGAAGGATTAGATATTCTCAAAAACTCTTTTGAAAGAATAAATTTAAATGGTGCAAAGCAAACGGAAAGGTACATTTTGAAAGATTTATCCGAAAACAAAGGTATAGCGACAGTTACTTTTCTAATTGGAGAAGTGGAGGGACAAAGTGTAAACAATATCCGCAAAGTTATACCTGGCATACTTCCTTCAAGGCTCTCAGAAATCTCAGAATCTATTGAAGTTGTTAATAATATTCATAATGACCTTGTGGATATACATCCCTGGAAATTAAATAAACTTAATCTTGATAGTAAACTTGAAATTATTTCAGATATTTTTGGACCTCCTAAATATTTAAAAGAAAAGAGTGTCGGGAGGAAGAAATTCAAATCTTACTCTGTCGACACATTACAACTTTTAAATTCGATACTTTTGAGTAGGAAATACCCTTTGAAACATATAATTACTGAGTTTTCGTCAAAACTCTCATACGATTTTTTGGGCTCATTGTCTGAATTTAGTGATAAAAAGCCAATGAGATCAATTCAAGATAACATTTCCAAGATGATGCATTTACTCTTATTTTTGGAGCGGTTAGATGTGATAGAAATGAATTCAGGAACTAATTTCATAAGTAAATATCTTGAAAAGCATGATGGGTTGAAACCTCTAAATGATTTTTTTACTAAGGAAGCTAATGGTATAAACACAAAAGAAAAACAGTTTGCTTTCTTAGTTGGGTTGCTTTTTGGAAAATTAGTGAGTTTTCAGATGGCAAGGGGAGTTTCCACTAATGCTTTGAAATGGTTAAAAGGGCTTCAGTTAAATTCTCAAGATCTGATGGAAATATTCATCAAAACTAAAAGTAAATTGGATGATTACAGTACTCCTAAAAGTGCTTGGTCAAATGAAATGAGAGGGGTAGCTGAAGCTATAGCAGCACTTGGAGCAGACATTTCGGATTGGAACATAAGCCGAAAAGAAATTCCTTACTATTTATGTTTGGGACAAAGTCTATCAAATTATTACCTTCCTAGCAAAAATGGTGAGAATAAACAAAATATTCAAAAGGACGGTGAATAACAATGGAAAAAATAAAGAATCGAAACGAGTTTCTTTTTTTGTATGATATTAAAAATGGTAATCCTAATGGAGACCCTGATGAAAACCGACCACGTATAGATAACGTAACTGGAAAATGTTATGTTACGGATGTGAGACTTAAACGATTTATAAGAGATTATCTAATACAAACTGAAGGTGAAAAATATATTTTGGTTACTAAGTTGGGTACCAAAACTGTAAACCTTACGGACAGAGTCACAGATAGCCTGACAGAAAATGAGTCTAAAATAAAAGATGGAAAAATTGAAGGTAAAGATCTGATGAATATTCTGACGAGTACTTTCATCGATCTTAGGATGTTTGGAAGCCCTCTCGCCTTCAAAAGCGCTCCACCTGAATGGGGTGAAACTAGCAAAATAACCGGCCCAATTCAGATTAATTTTGGTGAAACTCTGAATCAAGTAGAAGAAATAAACTTTAACGGTACAAGCATATTCAGATCTAAGGGTGAAGCTGATGATTCTGAGCAAAAGCAAGGAACCTTTACAACCTATTATGCAATTCCTTATGGATTAATAGCTTTTCATGGGGTCATTAATGAAAATTCGGCGGCAACAACTGGATTATCAGAGGAAGATTTACATAAATTCAAGGTTGCTCTCTGGAAAGGAGTCAGAGAATCTTCATCTGCTAATACCCGTACAAAAAAAGGACAGCAACCAAGGCTTCTCTTAAATATCGTTTATAAAGAGAAGGTAATAATCAAGGAAAATGGCAAAGAAAGAGAAGTTTCAACTGAATACCATATCGGTGCTCTAGAAGAAAAAGTTACTCTGAAACCTATTTCAGATATTAAAGAGGATATTAATATTAGAAAGACTGGGGAGTACACTCTTGATTTCACAAGGCTGACTCAATCCATAACAAAAGCCAAAAATAAAATTGAGAGGGTCGAATACTGTGCTTGTCCGGAATTTAAGGAACTCTACATTACAGATTTTGTCCAAAACTTAAAAAAAATTATGGGTGAGGAAAGAGTAGAAGATCTAAATATAGATGAACTCTCTGAAACTGAGGCATAATATGGAGCAAATTCCGATAGTCTCTTTTAATTTTTTCTCGAGGAATGGTCACTTTCGTAGACCTTATAGCAATGTATCTTCTTTTTCTTATCCTTTTCCGCCAAGAACCGCCATTGCAGGATTACTTGGAGCGATTCTTGGTATTAATAAAGAAAAGGTATCAGAGACTTTTTCAACCGAAAAATCAAAGATTGGAATCTCACTCAATAAGCAGGTTGAAACTTTCACTCACGTATCTAATTTTAGACAAACTAGTTCTGGCGATATAAATTATTCAATAAAAATTTCAAAAAAGAGTAAAAAGCTAAAAATACCAAATTGTATTTCTGACTCAAATAAAGTCGCAATAATCCCTATGGAGCTCTTGAAAAATCCATCATACTTGATTTATGTCAGCATGGATAATTTTATGGATGAGTTAATATCCCGCCTTAAGGCACAAAGATATGTTTATACTCCATGCATGGGCTTGTCAGAGTTTCTAGCACAAATAGAATATGTTTCGGAGGGTTATGCACAGCCTTTGGGAGCAAGAGAAGCTGAAGTTTCTACAGTTATTAATAAAGATGATTGCTCACTGTGGATTGATAAAATAAACTCGTCTAATGGATATAATATTCAGGAGTTGAAGGTACCTCATGTTAGTACGCCCGAAAGAACATTCAATTATAAAACTTATCTTGTGAATTGGACCTCAAATCCAATTCCTGTAAAGATGAAAAATTCAGGTTATATTTTTGAAGATAAGGTAATTACTTTTTTGTAAGGTGATATGTAATTGGAACACATTTTGATATCTCATTCATTAGATAATCCATTAAAGTTATATGATCATATAACTCAGGTTAGTAAAGCGAGCAAGTATCTTCTTAGCAATAAGTTACTTAACTTTAATGGAATTTCAAAAAAGCAAATTGAGGATCTAAGTGTTCTAATTGCTGTTTCACACGACTTTGGAAAAAGTACGTCTTTTTTTCAAGAGTATATCTTAAGTAAAGTAAATGGGACAAAGTACATCGGAAAGGAGGAAAATAAGTCTCATTCTCTTATATCGGCTTTTTTTGGTTGGTATATGACAGAGAAATGGATTTCGAAAAACCCCGAACTTGAAGATCACTGGAAGCATTTTTTGCCATTCGCTGTATTTGTAGCGATAGAAGGGCATCATGGAAAATATAAAAGCATTGACGATGTTTTAAACACAATAGATTCAAGTTTTAATCTATTAAATACTCAAATTAACAATGTAATTGCTGAAATATTTACTTACGAATTTTCTGGATTAGAATTATTTGAATGTGATGATTTTTCTATTGAAACAATTGAATCAATAGGTAGCAAGTTAAGAAAATTTGATAGAAAATATAAGGGAATGAATATCGAATCTCAAATTGAGCATAGAATCTTAGCGTTACTTCTATATTCAGTTCTTCTAGAATCCGACAAAGCCTACCTAGCTTTAGACGATCCACAACAGTACAATCGAGAACCTATAGACATACCAAGTGATATCGTAGATAATTATCTAAAAACAGTTGAAAGCAAGAAATCAATAGATGAAGAGCGTAATAAAGCATATACTCAAACTATTTCATCTCTATATACATTTCCTTTAAATGAAAGAATTCATTCTATTACATTACCAACAGGACTTGGAAAGACATTGTTATCGGCATCCTGGGCTTTGAAGCTTAGAGATAGAATAAATACAGAAAGCGGGTTCTTGCCTAAAATTATAGTATCACTTCCATTTTTATCTATTATAGAGCAAACTGACAAAATATACAAGGAATTTTTGGCTGAATTATACCAAAAACATCAAAGCAAACTTTATATGCCTCGATATTCAATAGCAGATTTTGAATATAAAAATGGGATTGACAATAAAGAACTGAGTGATAATTCGATTGACTTTTTCTTAAATGTATGGAATTCTGAGATTATTGTTTCGACTTTTGATCAATTACTCTATTCTTTATTCTCTTTAAAAGCTAAACATCTTATGAGATTTCATAATCTATTCAATTCAATAATAGTATTTGATGAGATACAGGCTCTTCCATCTGATCTATGGAAACCATTCGAATATTTTTTTAAAAAGATTGCAGAGGTTGGGAACTCACATATTTTATTGATGTCTGCTACACAGCCTGATTTTTTTCAGGGCCCGATCGAAAGAGTTCCGAACCATGAGAGTTATTTTAAAGACAAAGAACGTGTAACGCTTAATATAAATCCAACACCTAAATCAGTTGAAGACTTTATATCTGAAATTCCTTCTTTTTTGGATACTAACTCAGATAAGTCTTTAATGATTGTTCTTAATACAAAAAAATCAAGTAAATTAGTCTTTAAAAAAATCAAAGATATGATTGAGACAAAACAAATTGTTAAGAGACCAATTCTCTATTTATCGTCGCTTGTTGCACCCTCACAAAGGAGTAAGAGAATTTTAAAAATGAAAGATCTGCTAAAGGAAGAAAACCCTCTGATTGTAACTACCCAGTGTATTGAAGCTGGTGTTGACATTGATGTTGATTATATTATTCGTGACTGGGCGCCTTTAGATTCAATATTTCAAGTTTGTGGGAGATGTAATCGAAACGGAGAAAAAAGCAAAGGGGTAATTGAAATTATCAGGCTTAAATCTGATAAAGACAAACTGTTTGCAGAAAGTATTTATGATGAAGTTCTTCTCGATTGTACTGCCTACAGTATGAAAAACTCATTGTCAATAAATGAAGGCGATTTTTACGAACATGGAAAAGAGTATTTTGAATTGGTAAAAAATAGATTAGGAAGATCAATGAAGATTGTAGAAGCTTTTGCTCAATACACTCATAAGTATAATAATTCTACGGTTAGTATCAAAAAGTTATTAAGAGGAGATGTACATCAAGAACAGTTCATAGTTTCTTCGTTAGATGACGAATTGCCAGCAGAAATAAGAAATGCCCTCTCAATACAAAACAGATGGGAAAGACGCTATAAAATGAAAAGGCTTGGGAAAAGAATAGCAGCGAATTCTATAAGTGTTGAATTTGAGAGATGGACACCTTTAGATCCAGATGATATCACGAAAGAAAAAATTAAAGGACTTGTTAGAGTTCTAGATACTAAATTTTATGATGTATGTAATGTAGGGCTTGATGTTGATCTCAAAAATACAGTAAATCATACCTTAAATGTATAATGATTTATATGCTACTCAAAACTTTTATCCTGACTCTCATATCTACTCAGCCAATAAGAGGCTCTTCAAGTCATCTTAGGGGTTTCTTTGCCACAAAGTTCAATGACTATTCTCTTCTTCATCAGCACAATACTGACAAATTTATTTACAACTATCCTCTTGTTCAGTACAAAATGATCAACAAAACGCCAACAGTTATTGGGATCAATGACGGAGCAGATGTTTTAACTGAAATTTATGACAAGTATGATGAAATCCGGCTTAAAAACAATGTTTATGAAATTGTTGAAAGGGGGATTTCATACAAGAACGAAGAGTTCTGCCTTTCGGACAAATTTCACACCTACAGCTTTGAAACTCCCTGGTTTGCTCTTAATCAGGAAAATTTCACTGACAGATACAAGAAGATAGGTTCCACCGAACAAAAAGAACTACTTCGAAAAACTCTGGTCGGAAATATCCTTTCTATGTCCAAGTCCCTTGGTTATACTGTTCCGGGGCAAATTAAATGCGAGACAAATTTGCATCCTAGCAGTGGTAGAATGAAGGGAGTGGAGATTGCCACGTTTAAAGGAGAATTCATGGTAAATTTCCTCATTCCTGATTCTTTCGGCCTTGGAAAATCCGTATCTCGCGGTTTTGGAACGGTGAAAAGATGCAGCTTGTAATTAATACGCACGGTTCATTTCTGAAAAAGCAGAACAATTGTTTTTTGGTTAAAAATGAGGACAAGGTCTTTGAAGTCTCCGAAAAAAAAGTTGACAGTATATTAATTACGACTTCTGCAACCATAACCACTGATGCGATCAAATTTGCTGTGGAAAACAATATAGATATCGTTTTTCTGGACAACTTCGGGGATCCTTATGGGAGAGTATGGCATTCAAAGCTTGGGAGCACGACTTATATAAGGAGAAAACAGCTTGAGATTTCTGATAAGCCGGAGGGTTTCAGGCTGGCGAAGGGTTGGGTTGAGCAGAAAGTCGAGAATCAGGTTCAGTTCTTAAAAGACCTCAAAAAGAACCGGCCTGAAAATAAGGATGAACTCGATGATTATATATCTGGAATTGAAGACCTGAAAGCCCAGCTTGAAGAACTTGAGGGAACCCTTGATGAGCTGCGCGGAAAAATCATGGGTCTTGAGGGGATGGGTTCCAGGCATTATTTTGAGGCTTTGAGTTTCCTTTTGCCTGATAAGTGGAAATTCAATGGAAGAAGCCGGAACCCCGCGAAGGATGAATTCAATTGTCTTTTGAATTACGGATATGGGGTTTTATATTCCAAGGTTGAAAAAGCGTGCATTATAGCAGGGCTTGATCCTTATGTGGGTTTCAATCACACTGATGATTACAATAAAAAGTCTTTTGTGTTTGACATGATTGAAATGTACCGTATCCACATCGACAGAACTGTTTTCAACCTTTTCTCGAAGAAACAGGTGGTTGAAAGCTTTTTTGATGAAATTCCAAACGGAATGACTCTTAATAAAGAAGGAAAAGCTGTCCTGATCCAGGCTGTCAATGAAACTTTTGAAAAAGACATAACTTACCATGGCAGGAATATAAAAATCGGAAACACAATTCAGTTCGACTGCCACAGGATTGCAAACAGCCTGATTGGGAAATAAAAATTTTAACATAACAAGTTCGTGAAACTAATAACGTAATATCCGGTAAAAATAAGAGTAGAGGGAATCGGGTTTGCTTGTCTGGGTAATATATGATATTACGGAAAATAGAGTCCGTCAGAAAGTCAGCGATCGCTGTAAAAGTTATGGCCTTTATAGAGTCCAGAAAAGTGTATTTCTTGGAGACCTGAACACAACCGACAGAGACTCCCTTGGACTTGAATGTGAAGAACTGATCGACACTGATAGGGATTCGGTATACATTTTCCCCATGGATGAGCAGTCGTTTAAAAAAGTCCAGCTTATCGGTCAGGCCTTTGACAAGGAACTTGTCAGCGATGAAGTGCTAACAAAATTCTTCTGACGACCGTTTGAGGAAATTATGGAAAACTCTGAATTCCTTGAAAAAGAAGAAGGTACTGAACCAAGCTCTAAAGTAGGCAATGAAATGGTTGTTGAGCCAAGTACCGAAACGGATACAGAAACTATAATTACAATTTCAGATGTACTCGAGTATTTATTCTGCCCCCGCTTCGTTTATTACATGTACTGCCTTGACATCCCACAACATCAAGAGAAACGGTTTAAAGTTTTAAAAGGCCGCGAGGTTCATGAGACAAGAAAGCTTACAAACAGAGATTATGTGCGGAAAAGATTAGACTGTATCAAGAAAGAAAGTGACGTTTTTATTGCTTCAAAACAAAACCATATAAAAGGAATTGTTGATGAGGTTCTATTTCTGGAAGACGGAACAGCAGCTCCCCTTGAATACAAATTTGCCGAATACAAAGACAAAGTTTTTAAAACCTATAAGTTTCAACTGGTCTTGCAGGCACTTTTAATCAGGGAAAATTACAATATTGAAGTAAACCGTGCATACCTTTGTTTTACACGCAGCAACAGCCTGGTCAAAGAAATAGAAGTTACTACCTCTGATTTCAAAAAAGCCGAAGCAATAATACAGGAAATACTCGATATCGTTCAAAAAGGCTTATATCCTAAGACATCAACATCTTCTAGAAAATGCGTAGATTGCTGTTATCGAAATATCTGCGTATGAATAGATTTTTCTTGTATTTATAAAGGGTTTGATAATTTCCCAGCAAGAATTTTAGTCCCGAAAATGGGCGTATTTCAGGCCTTTTCTGGTCAAAAAACGGAAAATTTTGCCCTATTCGCGAGCAAGATCCACTAAAACAAGGATTGAAACAAATTGACGGGAACTGCCAAAATCAAAGTACGGTATTCGCGAGCAAGATCCACTAAAACAAGGATTGAAACACCGACACAAATGGATTGATAGCACCTTTTTGAATCTATTCGCGAGCAAGATCCACTAAAACAAGGATTGAAACCAACAGTGCAGACTATGGCAAAGCTTGACTTAACTATTCGCGAGCAAGATCCACTAAAACAAGGATTGAAACGAAAATCCTTCATAGTTGAGAGATACCACATTATTACCAAATTCGCGAGCAAGATCCACTAAAACAAGGATTGAAACATCAATTGTTATTCCTGGGGGAAAAGTAGCCATAAATTCGCGAGCAAGATCCACTAAAACAAGGATTGAAACTTTCGTTGTAATCTCGAATAAGCTTCTCGTCACGTTATTCGCGAGCAAGATCCACTAAAACAAGGATTGAAACAACAGTTTCGCGGTTAAATAATGTCCTGCTTCGTGATTCGCGAGCAAGATCCACTAAAACAAGGATTGAAACGAAAACGGATTAATACGGACACTTGACCATTTAAAATTCGCGAGCAAGATCCACTAAAACAAGGATTGAAACAAAAATTAAGGCTTTTCTCTCAGGCTTGCAGGCTTATATTCGCGAGCAAGATCCACTAAAACAAGGATTGAAACATACTGTCTATCCTGATGATAATATCAATACTGAATTCGCGAGCAAGATCCACTAAAACAAGGATTGAAACAGAATAGGAGAACATGATTTAGTTATGAAATTATTATTCGCGAGCAAGATCCACTAAAACAAGGATTGAAACTTACGGTTAATTCATATTCATACTTCCACGAGATATTCGCGAGCAAGATCCACTAAAACAAGGATTGAAACAGACTGCAAAACAAACAGGAGAAAAGCAGGTAATAAAATTCGCGAGCAAGATCCACTAAAACAAGGATTGAAACATAGTATACAAGCCGCTGAAGACGAAGAACAAGAGATTCGCGAGCAAGATCCACTAAAACAAGGATTGAAACCTTGTATAATGACGGCGGGGAAGATATTAGAGAAGATATTCGCGAGCAAGATCCACTAAAACAAGGATTGAAACATTTGGAATTCTCAACAGAGGACAAATTTAAAGAAAATTCGCGAGCAAGATCCACTAAAACAAGGATTGAAACTTCTTTGATGCTGAATCCAGTGCTCTCATTAAATGTAACTTCGATTCGCGAGCAAGATCCACTAAAACAAGGATTGAAACCCGGAATTAACATGTTGACCTATCTCCGGGCGATCGATTCGCGAGCAAGATCCACTAAAACAAGGATTGAAACAGTGTTCCAGATACCATTTAGCTCACCGCCGTCATATTCGCGAGCAAGATCCACTAAAACAAGGATTGAAACACCCAATCGTGGTTATTTTCATGGTTGATTGAGACTATTCGCGAGCAAGATCCACTAAAACAAGGATTGAAACAACAATTGGTTTAACTTTATTTTACGTTGCTTTACATTCGCGAGCAAGATCCACTAAAACAAGGATTGAAACTATGTACCTATCACGAACTGGATATTCTGCCCAACATTCGCGAGCAAGATCCACTAAAACAAGGATTGAAACACCAATATAAGCAGCACACACTAACATAGACCTGTGAATTCGCGAGCAAGATCCACTAAAACAAGGATTGAAACATTCACAGTCGGCACAACTTTATACAGGCGATAATTCGCGAGCAAGATCCACTAAAACAAGGATTGAAACAATACGGACAGAATCGACTACGCGCTCGGTTTGTCAGATTCGCGAGCAAGATCCACTAAAACAAGGATTGAAACAACGTTGATATTTCGGCATACATTCAGGCCATCGATTCGCGAGCAAGATCCACTAAAACAAGGATTGAAACAATTTGGAGAGTAATTCTGGAAGTTCCATGTTATTATTCGCGAGCAAGATCCACTAAAACAAGGATTGAAACTTAGAACGTTTTCACGTAGATGAAGAGAAAACTAAATTCGCGAGCAAGATCCACTAAAACAAGGATTGAAACATATCTGCATAATGATATCAGGCACCCTCTCAAGATTCGCGAGCAAGATCCACTAAAACAAGGATTGAAACATGATGTTTACGGAGCAGGGTTAGGCAGAGCAGATTCGCGAGCAAGATCCACTAAAACAAGGATTGAAACATAAATTGATCTAATGTGTGGGAAAAATAGTATGTGATTCGCGAGCAAGATCCACTAAAACAAGGATTGAAACTGAATTTGGAAGTACGACAAAAGGATTTTTACCCCCGAATTCGCGAGCAAGATCCACTAAAACAAGGATTGAAACATCTTCAAAATATCCTTACTAAATTTAACACTAATGAATTCGCGAGCAAGATCCACTAAAACAAGGATTGAAACTTGATGGTGTCGGGGTAATCGGTCAACTTGACAAATTATTCGCGAGCAAGATCCACTAAAACAAGGATTGAAACGTATGAATTTTCGAGGAGTGTTAAAGCGTGAGTCAATTCGCGAGCAAGATCCACTAAAACAAGGATTGAAACCATAATTTCCATGCTGATCTCTGTATATTTTCAAATTCGCGAGCAAGATCCACTAAAACAAGGATTGAAACGCAGCTACAGGGGGACTTCTCCTTGTTGAAAAAGCATTCGCGAGCAAGATCCACTAAAACAAGGATTGAAACAACAAAACAATGAATATGGAGATGACTGGGAAGTAATTCGCGAGCAAGATCCACTAAAACAAGGATTGAAACATCCTAAAGTTACTCTCCTTAATCGCTTCGATTTCATATTCGCGAGCAAGATCCACTAAAACAAGGATTGAAACCCCGAACCAGGAGATAACCCTAATTATCCAGGTTATTCGCGAGCAAGATCCACTAAAACAAGGATTGAAACTCCTCTAAACACAAGGCGTAGTCTGCAAATGACATTCGCGAGCAAGATCCACTAAAACAAGGATTGAAACCGACATACGTGGAAGACGGGCATCTCACTTTGAACCTATTCGCGAGCAAGATCCACTAAAACAAGGATTGAAACTACGGTTCTGGCAGTAATGGCAGTTCCAAAAATCACATTCGCGAGCAAGATCCACTAAAACAAGGATTGAAACCATGTTGGGCCGTGCAAAATACACACATGCAAACACAGATTCGCGAGCAAGATCCACTAAAACAAGGATTGAAACATGTAGTTTTGGGATGGGTTATTAATTCATCGTTTTATTCGCGAGCAAGATCCACTAAAACAAGGATTGAAACTAAGTCGTCCTTCGTGTCGTGATTGCCAGGTTTACCATTCGCGAGCAAGATCCACTAAAACAAGGATTGAAACTAAGAAATTTTGATCTCTTGAAGGGCGATTAGTCATTATTCGCGAGCAAGATCCACTAAAACAAGGATTGAAACGCTTTGTATTCGGGAAGCCCAACAGTTCAGTTTCATAATTCGCGAGCAAGATCCACTAAAACAAGGATTGAAACTTATATTTTTCATCTGGCTCTGAAGTGACGACCGGATTCGCGAGCAAGATCCACTAAAACAAGGATTGAAACTTAATGTTGAGGTATTCACTAATGCGGGGGAAAGTATTCGCGAGCAAGATCCACTAAAACAAGGATTGAAACAAGAATGGACTCCTAATTTCAATTTAACGTGGGAAATTCGCGAGCAAGATCCACTAAAACAAGGATTGAAACAATACATGTAGTTTGACAAGCGATCTGTGCAACAGTGATTCGCGAGCAAGATCCACTAAAACAAGGATTGAAACAATGTCTACGGTGTGGGCATATTACGTATGTCGATATTCGCGAGCAAGATCCACTAAAACAAGGATTGAAACAATATTTGTTGGAATATTCTCAAATTTATGACCACATTCGCGAGCAAGATCCACTAAAACAAGGATTGAAACCTCGGACGTTCTCTGCGGATGTTGCCAATGGTACAATTCGCGAGCAAGATCCACTAAAACAAGGATTGAAACTAATGACGTTGGTAAACAAGAAAGAATCGGAGGACATTCGCGAGCAAGATCCACTAAAACAAGGATTGAAACCTATAAAATGGTCAAGTTTTTGAGGGGGGCGAAAGCTGATTCGCGAGCAAGATCCACTAAAACAAGGATTGAAACTTTTAATCTTTTTTATCACTAGTTATTTATAAATATTAAAAAAACATTATAAATGACGTTTATAATTTAAGGAGGGGAAAATATGAGTGAATGTGAACCAATAACGTATAAAGGAATTACACCAACTGTATTCAATAATTTGAAAGCAATGCTTGGAAAAGTAGGTATAAATGTACCTTCAGGAAATGAAGGAGAAATTGAAGGATATGGAGTGAAAGGCCACTTCTTATGGGATGGAACGACAACTCTTACACTCGCTGTTACAGATAAGCCATTCGTTCTACCTTGTGCGATTATAGTCGGAAAATTAAACGATGCAGTACGTGATTGTGGCGGAAGTGTATAACTACCACCACTTAAATCATTTTTTTTAAGTTAAGCCAAAGTGGATAGTCCTGTAGTTACAGATTTCTCCAAAAAGTTTGTCATTGTGTTCGCACTGTTCGCAATGGCCTTTATAACAATCTTCCAAAAATTCAGGAATTCGCGAGCAAGATCCACTAAAACAAGGATTGAAACAAAGACTGTTCCAACTGTTTAAACTGCTTTTCATTATTCGCGAGTAAGATCCACTAAAACAAGGATTGAAGTGTCAGTGTGTCCAAGTATAATACACAACAAGAGCCGGTTAAAATCAGACCTTAGAGGGATTGAAACATTGACTGTTCGGGGTCCGGGACAATATTGGAAACATTATTATTAAATAAAAACTATACCTCAAATAATAAGCTCTCCCTGAAATCTATGTTTTATTTCTCGGAAGAGCCATTTACTCAGCAGTTAATACCATTTTACTTCCACCATACAAACAGACACTACAGGCTTTCACACACTTTTCTTCGTGACCCCATTTTATAAGAAGCCCCTCTGGTTCCTGTCCCCGTCTATTTCGCTTTCTGTCAAGTGACAGAAGAGGTTCGTTAAAAATGACAAATACAAGCATACTGGAAAAAATCTTCAAAGTCCTTCTGATCTTTGTACCGCTCACGCTTGTTGCCGAATTTATTAATATTTCACCGATCGGAATTTTTATTTTATCCTCATTTGCGATCATTCCGCTTGCGAAATTTATTGGCGAATCCACGGAGGAACTGTCGGCGTATACCGGTTCAGCGCTGGGGGGACTGTTAAACGCCACTTTCGGAAATGCAACGGAATTAATCATTAGTATCTTCGCCCTGCAGGCAGGACTTTCCGAAATGGTTAAGGCGTCCATTACAGGCTCTATTATCGGAAACCTTCTTCTGATTTTAGGCATGGCATTTTTCTTCGGAGGCCTCCGAAAAGAAAAACAGAAATTCAATGCAACAGCAGCCAAGGCAAGCGGCTCCACTCTTCTTCTTGCAATTGCTGCTCTTGTCATGCCGGCCGTTTTTGTTCTTACCTCAAACAGTCCTTCACCCGCGACGGTCGAGAACCTGAGCCTTGCGGTTGCTGTTGTTATGGCTTTATCATATCTTGCGAGTCTGCTTTTCTCGCTTTACACTCATAAGCATTTGTACACCGAAGACATGGCAGAATACCATGCCAAATGGAGCATCAAAAAATCTGTTGCGATTCTTCTCGCCTCAACCATTTCAGTTGCATTTATGAGTGAAATTCTGGTCGGCTCCATAGAATCGCTTGTTGAAAGTCTCGGCTGGACAGAACTGTTCATCGGAGTAATTTTTGTGGCAATTATCGGAAACGCCGCGGAGCATGTTTCGGCTATTACCCTCGCTATGAAAGGAAGAATGGACCTTTCCCTTCAGATTGCCATCGGCTCAGCAACTCAGATAGCCATGTTCGTCGTACCGGTCCTGGTATTTACAAGCTTGTTCCTTGGAGCCCCGATGAGTTTGATTTTTAATAATTTCGAACTTGCGGCCATAATCCTTTCCGTACTTGTGGTAAATTCCATCACTGAAGATGGAGAAAGCAACTGGTTTGAAGGATTACAGCTTCTTGGGACATATGGAGTAATGGTCGTTGTTTTTTTCCTCCATCCATAATATATAAAAACGAAAAAACGGAAACGTAACAGTCAGGACACACCGGGAAGATTACCGAACTTCTGGGACTTTATGGGCCCTTTGTTCAAATAAGAGCCCTTATAGGGATTGAAACTTGGTCCTTACTCAAGGCTTTAAAACCGGCTAAGAGTTAAAATCAGCCCTTAAAGTGATTGAAACCGGTTAACTGTGGGCTGATTCTTCAAATCGAAGAGGCTGGGAGATATGAATACACAGAACTGGTTGTTTTTGACCGGTGTCAGAAATCACAGGATAGTAATTTTGAGAAGGTTTTAACCTCCTCACCAATAAATTATATACTTTTTAACAGTACCACTCGGGAAAATATGGACTTTCGTATTAAACAAAGAAACTCTCTGATACGTTTTTCCGTTTGCTACTTTTACTGATGTGTCCCAGATACCTTTTTCACCATTTGAACCGGTGCAATCAATATACACTTTTCCTTTATCAGTTGTATCAAATGCGTTGCAGACGTGGTTTATCCCATATACAGGAACCCAACCCGCTTTATATCCCGCTTTTTCTGCATTATTGTGTACAGTTTCTGCAAAGTCACCGCAGGTATATTTTTCAGATACATATTTTCTTTGATCGGTTTTATCTTTTTTTATGAATGCTATAACCTGTGCATAAGTAGGATTCTTTGCAGCATTGTTATTTATCAAAGAAATATACTGACCATCCGCACCAGTCCAGTAGGTCCTTCCTTCATGTGGATGTACCGTCGTAAAGGAAGCCGAAGCGTATCCTGCCATAAGGAATAGAAGCAGTGTGCTGATTAATAAAATGTTAAAGGGTTTCATACAAAAAAATAAATAAAGTTTACATCTATTTTAATATTTATATTTCTTTAATCATATCTTTCCTTTAACCCCCTATTCGTAAACAAGATCTACTAAAACAAGGATTGAAACACTCCGTATACTCAATAGTTGGGCTGCAAATATTGAGTAAATTTTGAGAGGAAATACTGTTATGTTTAGAACAAGAATTGTAGGGCTGTTTCGCTTATTCCGTTTTGAACTGTCATTTACTGCAGGAGTGTGCGTGATATTAAGGGAATTATTGGCATTAGGCAAACTCCCTACCATAACAGAAATTGTATTAGGGTTTCTAAACTTTTTTTTATTTCGGCTACGTCTCTGATCCTGAATGATTCTTTTGATATCGAAAGTGACAAAATAAACGCGCCGGAAAGGCCACTTCATTCGAAAACAAGATCCATCAAAATGATTATAAACCTTATTCCGTACTTATTTTATTTTAAATCTCCTGATCTGGGTTTTTACCAGTAAATACAATATTTTCTCACAGTTCCCATGTCGCTATATGTATAGATCGGGGGATATAATGAATTCGGTTTATACTTTTTTCCAACAGTCAGTTTGACTGTCGTATCCCAGCCTGCCGATTTGCGCGGAGAGCCTGTGCAATCAATAAAAACCAATCCTTTGTCTGTTGTATTGAAAGCGTTGCAGGCATGACCAATGCCCTTTTTGAAGTCTATTGATGCCCATGCTGCTTTTATTCCTGTTGCTTCCGCATTATTGTGTACTGTTTCCGCGAAGTCGGAGCACATATATTTTGAACTATACAGGCGTTCATCGGTTTTGTCTGCCTTAATAAACTCTACAAGCTTTGTATATGTAGGATCAGAAGCATTTTTATAATTTATTAAGGAAATTTTTTGTCCATCTGCTCCCACTTCGTATGTATTTCCTATATGTGGGTTAACTGTTGTAATCTGCGCGGCTGCTGCTCCTCCCGAGCACATACACCACAGTACAAAAACAGTACATAGCAAAATAGAGGGTTTCATTTTCTCATCTCGCTTCTATTAAACTTTATATCTTTTTCTATAAAGTAATCTCCATCATAAGTTATTCCCTCCTTATATATTTACAAAATTTGAAGCAAATGAGAATCTCTTAGAAACAAATGAGAATCCCTTAGTTTCTGTGTCAAAAATAGATAATCCACACGATATTCTTTGAAACAGGTCTATTGATGACTGCCTAAAAAATCCTCAAATAATTTAAAAGGTTCCTGGGCAAGAACCACTAAAAAAGATTGATATATAAAAAACGTGAAGAGAGACTTATACAGATGACCCGCGAGCAAGAATTACTAGAACAAGAATCGAAATTACTTTAAATATAGGGTCTTCCAAAGTCAGAGTGTAAACTGAGAATTATGAATGCTTATTTTAGGTAATAGATCTATAACCAGAATTCCCTGAATAAAAGTTCACTTTTAAAATCCAATTTCGAGGAAAATAAACTCGATTAAACTTTAAAAATAATATTTGGGCAAGAGTAGAGATTTCTTTTTGGACAAATCATATTTTTTTTGTAATTAGGGCAACAGCTCCTTTTTCCGTTTTACAAAATAAATTGTTGAAAATGAAGGCCAAAAATGCTTTAAAGTGGAAATTAAGGATATTTTCTTTCTGTAATGAAAAATATATTTTTTATCATCTGTTTTTGTTGGGAAAGCACTAGCGCCACATCTAATCTACGAAATAAGGCTTACTAACTCTTAAAAAGTAATCATTTTTTGAGGACCCGATTTAAATACATTCACCCATCATCGTTTAAAGAAACTCCCCGTATTTCTAAAAGTTCACATAATCTACTCAAAGCATATTTTTTTTCACTTATCATAGTCTCTAGTTTATTGGCCTCTACTTCTAACTGCGCGATTTCTATTTTTAATTGTAATACCTGCTCTTTAATAAGATCATTACTTTGCATCGTATCCGCCTAATAACTACGTCTTATGCCCCTTAAGTCATGATACTACTTTTACATATAAATCAAATACGTTTGCATCTTTTATATATCCATTTTACTGTAATTTTACTTTGCTGTACTTATTATCTCTATCGCTCTGGCTGCATAAAGCTACATAATAACGATAGTTAATGATTCCATGCTAAAGCATCGAGCCTGTAACAGAGCCCTCCTTAACCAGATCACCAATTGGAGGAAACAAAGTTGGCAGCCAATGGGAAAGAATACATAGTTACCTTTAAATGCCGTTTTAACTTCAAGCTCTAAATATACAAAATTAAACAATTCTTAAAGGTAAGAATAGTGGTTGCATCGTTAAACCTTTCTATATCAGATCTAGAGGAAGTCGAATTCCCAAATTGATTCCACAATTCGGATACATATAACTCCACAAGGATAACTCCACAAGGAAGAAAACGATATGTTAGTTTTCGTAATCAATAAAGGTAAAAAGTTATTGATGCCTTGTAAACCTTCAAAATCCAGAAGCTACTAAAAGAGGCAAGATCCGCAATACAAGAATTGAAACTGATACATTCTGATTCTGAAAAGATTTGATAGTGTTTCAGAATTCGGAAAGATTGATACCGCTTAACCGGCTGATTATCGGACCGCTTATAAAAGATGTAACCAGTGCCATGATAATCAAAGCCACAAATAAGCGGTCATCGATGAGTCCCGCATCCCGGGCGACGGTAGCCAGTATCATCTCCATAGCACCCCGTGCGTTCATAGCAAAACCTATGGTAATAGATTGCTTCCAGTGCATCTTACTAATCATCAAGCCAAGCGTCACACCAAATATCTTACCTATACATGCAATGATAAGGACTGTCAGCACCAGGGTCAGGTCAAAGGATGCCACAAAATTTGCCCGCAGCCCAATTGAGACAAAGTAGAGAGGAGCGAAAAAATACATGACGAATTGATAGATCATCTCATGCGCATCGTCGCGTTTCTCCAGGTTCTGGGAAAATGCCAGGCCCACCAAAAAAGCGCCAAAAACGGAATGTATCCCGATCACTTCAGAAAAAGCCGCAGCCAACAATATAAGGACCGTCGTTATTCCGAGAAACGCTCCAGGCCAGGGTAGATATGATTTGAACCATTTTTGAGCTCTCTGCGCCAGGAACCTGCCTATCGTAAGCATGAAACCAAATAGCAAAAACAACAGAATTAAAGTCATGTAAGGTGGAATATTAATAAAGCTCTCGTGAGCGAAATTGCTCAATACAAAAGCGAATAAAGCCCATCCTACGAGGTCGTCGACTGTTGCGGCGCCGGTAATGATCATTCCCATATCCGTTTTCATCAAGTCCAGGTCCATGAGAGTTCTCGCAATGACAGGAAGGGCCGATATTGACAGTGCAGTACCCATGAACATCGAGAAAATTAATATCCGGCCGTGGAAGTGTTCTTTCCACAGGTCCGGGAATAGAATAACCGTCCCGAAACCCAATATAAATGGTATCGTTATGCCCATTAAGCTGGCCCAAGCTATATTAGTGCCTCTTTTCTTAATGATGCTCAGATTCATTTCCAGGCCTGCGGCGAATAAAAAGAAAAGCATGCAAATCTGGATGAGAGCATCCCTTCCCTGAAAAATTGCGCCTGTTTCTGGAAATATCCAGTTATAGGTGTCGGGACTAAGCCATCCCCAGACCGTCGGGCCGAGAATGATACCTCCAAAGAGTTCTCCGAATACCGCCGGAAAGCGAAGCTTACTCATCACCTGACCGCATATAAGCGCCATAGAAAGCATCACAGCGATCTCAAGGAAAAATATTATCATATCTGTTGGCGCCATACAACCCCACCAATGTTTTTACATTTCGCCTGGCTATTTTGAAAATGATGTAGCCATGGTTCCATAAATTGCTTCTAAACAATTGTTATGTAAATATTTTTGCATTCACAATTTTTTTCTGAAACGTATAAGATGAATCCGTAATAATAGGCTGTTTATTGAGCTGTAGTTCGTTCTCTTTCTTCTCACAGATTCTTTCATCCAACTGTTTATCGATGAATGAAACAACTATTATATTTCTCCTGTGATTGAAATCTTATCAAATTTGAAAAGGATTCAGAAAGACTTATAATTTGCATCAAGTTTTTTAGAATAGATTGCAGGACTTTTGAGTAAACTATCTGTATTGAGGATATTTCTTTTTAAGTTCAGGAAGTTGGTTTGCTTGATCTACAGACCCATTTTTGTCCTATTTTTTCCATGCATCTTTCTTTTCAGCTAGAGCAAAATTTTAGAGGAATTTGCATTTATCTGAAAGTTTCCAGAGAACATCTGTTTGTTCTTTTGTTGGATATGTTTTAACTTTCGCGGTTAGATACACCTTTTATTCTCCTATAAAATAGGAATTTATAAGTTAATATATATTTTTAACTTAACTTATTACCTTTATAGGGAAAGTTGACGGCTTTCCTGCCCCTTACCTGGGTCTTGAGAGAGGTAGGAAAAAGACTCTGGAATTAGTGGAGTACACCTAATGGTGGCATTCCCGTTTTTCCCTGTTATATGCATTGTCGTTTATGCTCAAGTTTTGTGAACTTAAATCTCATATAAATAATTCCCCCTTTTTCAACATGGTTCACAATCCTCGAACTTTTCTAAGTAGTGAGATTGAAAAATTCAAATCCGCTGAAAATCCAGATAAAACCTTGATTATTCGTCACTGTTGACAGCATGCTGAAATTCTTGTATGAGCATTAAATTTATACTTTATATAAATAATTCAAAAAGGCAATCCTAAAATATATAAACGATAAGGATATAGGGTATTCGTTTCTTAGCGCCCCTACTTGGAGGTCGCATATTTTTATAAAGTAGAAGAATAGTGAGTAATATAGTACTGGATCAATATAATTCAATTATCATTAACTGAGGTGTCCGATACTGCAAACTGCGGAAGAAAGGGTAAGAGCGAGATTAATAAAGTATCTCGGCAGGGATGAAAACGGGATACGCAAGGTTGTGCTCAACCTCTTCCTGACCGGAGACAAGTTCACCACCGGTGAAGTTTACGATTACCTGGATAAAGGAAATTTCGAGGTAAGCTACCGGGGAGTGTCAGCTATGGTTGGGCTTATGAACACAAGGCTCGGGATCCTTAGCATAAATGTCACCGGGGATCACAACGTCTATTCCCTTAAAGAGAGTTACAAAAACATTGTCGGCTCCGTGCTTGAGAATTACTGAGCCACTTTTATTGCGGTCTATTTTTAGGTGAGAACTGTTCGAATTTTTAATCTGTCCTGCAGAGACGCAAAAGAAGCATGGTGCGACTACAGGTCTTGAATCTTGTTTTGGGATGCTCTGGTCAACTTAATATAAAAACTGGTAGATTGGAGATATGGAGGCTTCCAAAATAAGCAGACAAGACCAGCTGTATTGCGCACCAGAGGTTTTTCCGTCTGATACAGATTTTTTACTGTAAAACAAAATTGGCTCTTATATATTAAAGAATAGAGTTGATGTCACGGAGCCAATTCTGTTTTTTAGAAAATTACAGGGATGTTAATATCATAAATCTGCAAGAGTGGAGTATATACTCTTTGATAATCTCTTGCAGAATTAGTTACCCAATTAGTAAAACAGTGATCCAAAAAAGGATAGAATTAATTACTTATGTTTCTTCAAAAATTTAGACAGTGTTTATTAATTATATCCTTTTTTGAAGACTATATTTATTATATATTCACATTTCACTATGAGCTCATCCCAAAACCGATTTCATTCTAAAATCATTAACGTTTCATAACTATTTTTTCCATAATCTTAAACTCGATTGATAATTCTGAATACAGGAGTTAGAGACTTGATTTTGAGTTTTGGGGTGAGCTCCTTGTATATCGGAGAAATAACAAATCCTGTTAGAAGCTTAGTCCTCAGGATACTGATTTTCAGATTTCTCTCCTGAAAAATAAGTTAACTACTTTGCGTCTGGTTTAAGCAACGCTGGTATTAGCCCTTATTGGAGAACTTTGAGGATCTCATCCGTTTTCCGTACCCGGCCTATTCTTTTGAATATGAAGTTCACTGCGGCGTTGTGTTGTTCCTCAGACCTGGAGGTCATGGCATCTTCGGCAAAAATCTGTTGAAAACCATACTCATAGGCAAAACGTGCTGTACTCTCGACACCAACGTCGGTTTAAATTCCACAGAGTACGATCGTGTTCATTCCACGTCGCCGTAGCTGGAGTTCCAGGTCGGTTCCATAAAATGCCCCCCACTGCCTTTTGACGATAATGACATCCGTTGAAGTCGGGGAAATTTCAGGCACAAATTCATACCAGTCTGGAGACGGGACTGAGGAACTCGAGGAGGACTCGTCGCTTAAGACATTGAGCATTGTCTCTTTTGTTGGTATGATATGCACAAGGAACACGAGCATACCGTTTTTCCGAAATATGTTTAGGAGCTTCGAGACATTTTTTATAACGTCCTGTGCAGGATAGGGCTTTGTCGGCTGTGCAGCCATTCCCTTCTGTAAGTCTATGACTACAAGGGCTGTTTTGGCTTTATCAATAACCATTTCCGGCATACCATCACCATATCAGAATTAGCATCAAATTATTTTTATTCACTCTGGCGATGAATTATACGTCGTTGTCGAGAGAGTACGCTTAAAATTACTGAGTTATAATACGTTTGCAATTGCTTTGAGAACACTTTATTTATGGAAAATCTGCAATTAGAGTTTGCCTCTCGTCTTTTTCTCTGAGTTTTGCAACCCCTGCGCCTACAAGCCTGAAAGTCTTTCAATTGGAAGACTTTTAAGGTACTGAAAATACGTGTAAAAGTGACTGTTAGTGAAACCAGGACAATTAGTGAAACCAAAACAATTGAGAAGCATTGCTTTTACTACAATAGAATGAACTAACTTGTGCTGCCCAAGTTTGGACAGCACTTCGCCAACCACTTTTCTATTTTCAAGTTCATCATAAATTCCAGAAACGGTCCCGTGATGATCAAGAGAACGTGTTATACAAGCATAATGAAATCAGAAAGCTGCGGAAGTTAGGATATAATGAAAAACAAAAATAAGTAAAAAGAGCCTCGGGCGGGATTTGAACCCGCGACCTCGTCCTTACCAAGGACGCGCTATACCCCTAAGCCACCAAGGCACTACTGCTCAAAGAGCATCCCCAAAATATCACAGCAGAGATATAAAGGTTTCGACTGACAGCAGAAGATAGGGGAAAATATCCTCTTACTGTCTGAAGATATCCAAATATATCTCAAATAAATTGAGGGATTGGCTTCAAAAAAATCTGTATATTTAAAGCTTATTATACATTTTTCGTTCTTCGTTATAAATTCCAGCGTTCATCTATCGGGAAGCGCTCATTAATCCACATGAGGATGTGGTTGTTATGAACTATTTTGTAGGAACGAGAAAGGACAGGTATGCCGTCGAAAGTAGGTTCCCCTTCTAGCACTTCGAGTTCGCCCATGTCGCGCCTGGTCTCGAGGTTGTGGCTGCGCAGAATCCGGCCTATAGGAATATCCGCACGCATAAGCTGTTCTTTCATGGTTTCAGGCATGCGTTCAAGTGGTGATAGGGACCTTGCATGGACAAAGACCGTACCCCCTGCAGAAAGCCGGACGACTCTGTTATTTATCTCACTGCCTTCTTCTACTCCCAGAAAGGTAGCCATTTCTTTGTCGGCTTTAACTGTGTACTGGGACTCGGTTATTACACTTACCGGTTTTCGGGTCATTATCTCCAGGAGAAAGGTTACTGAACCGTCGGTACCGCAGCAGACCCGAAGGCAGGTAGGGATCTCAAAGCTCTTCAGTTTTTCCAGAAAATCTATGCTCAAAAAGATACCTCAAGGTAGGGTTAGGTAATGGAAGCATTAAAACAGGAATGAGTCGTCAGGAGTTTTACTCCTCTCCGACTTCTTTTTTGGCATTTTTTAAGCGCTCTTTTGCAGTGTATCCGGTAGCCTTGTAAAGGAAATCCCGGAAGGCCTTATTGGTCTGCAGGACAGTTTCGTCATCTTTTACGGCTTTGTCGGAAACCGTGTCCACATAAAGCATTTTATTCTCGATCCGGACCTTTATATTTGACATAGCTCCGTAGGACGTCTCAAGGGATTCTCCGTTTCTGGAGATTTCTCCGGGAAAACACTCCTCCATTACCGAGTAAATCCTGTCAATATCAGGCTTAAAACCGCGTTTTAATTTATACAATTGCATTGGTATCCTCTTATAAGAAATTTTCATCTCAGATAAAGTTTGCTAGAATCGATCTGCTTAGAATCTTTTCCTTAATTCTGTACCTCCGATTAATCACGGAAAGGATACAATTTCAGGGTATATCTTCTAATAGTTCAGTTCTGCTCATATTTAACACTGGTTATTAATTTAACCTGAGTTCAAAAAAGATATCTGGTTAAATACTTAACATTATGATTATTTATTTAACATATTTGACTAGTTAAGTACTTAATATTCTGATTATTTATTTAACATATTTGACTAGTTAATTACTTAATATTCTGACTATTCATTTAATATATTTGAGTAGGTTAAGTACTTAACATATCGACTATTTACTTTAATCTCCCTGATCTATTGCTTTAACGATGCGCATACAAAAACTTACCCGCTTTATTTGACTTTGATGTGCTTCTGGTCTGAAAGATTAGAAGCTGATAAATCGAAAAATAGGAAGACGGTGACCTCAGGATGCACAAAATACTAAATCTGGAAGAATTAATTGCCGCAAAGCAGCTTGAAAAAGACAAAAAAGTATACGGCGATCTGGAACGCGAAGAACTGTATGACCTGATAATTCCCCCAGGCACGGTTTTGTCCATTATTTATGATATTGTTGAAGAATTTGGTCTTGAACCTGTAACCCGGAAAATGTTTGTGAGCGTAGCAAACAGTGAAGAAAGAGAACTTCTGGCTCTGCGTGGCTCTCTTGAGAATGTTCAGGCTGCTGAAAAGTTCCTCTACGAAGAAATGCAGGCCTGGATAGAAAACAAGTAATCCTATTAAGTTCTAGGCAAATGGCCGGAAGAACATCAACTACCCTGATTGAAAAATAGAACTCGAATAGCAACTTTTTAAGAGATCTAAAAACAGGTAAAGGCCAGCAGGCAGGAGGGTCCCGGTTATTCGGAACCGATGCCTGTAATACTTTCCTTTGAGAAATCAAATACGGTTACTCTACCTGTTTTATCATAAATATCGAGTTTTAAGCCACTCTCTATTTTTCCGATAATCACAGCTGTAAGCCCTGCACTTTCAAATACATTTACGCATTCTTCTGCTTTTTCCGGATCTGCTGTAAAAACATAGCCTGTTCCGGGGTGCACTTTCAGCCACTGTTCGAAATCTACATTCTCAGGTTTAGGGACTTTTTCTAAATCCACTGACGCGCCAACGCCGCTTGTTTCGCAGAGCATTCCAAGCGTCCCTATAAGTCCAGGGTTGCTTATGTCTTTGCCTGCAGTGGCAAGTTTTCTCTTTCCTATTTCCTGGGTTACAAGGTAGGTTTCCCTGATTGCTGCCGGTTCTTTAAAGGATGTTGTGTCCCAGCTATAAGGGGAATTTGGCCCTATTTTTCCGTCCATGTCGTAAGCTGCAATAACGAGGTCTCCCGGGTTTGCCGTGTCGCTCCGGATTACACAGTCCCTTTTAACTATCCCGATAATGGCAACTGATATGGAATTATACTGTGTATCAGGATGGACATGCCCTCCTACGACCGGGACTCCGAATTTCCTGACCCCTTCAGCAAGGCCTTCCATGAGTTCCCTGCAGGCTGTCTCGGAGTTTGAAGAGGCTATATCTACCATAGCAAGAGGCTTTCCACCCATTGCTGCGATATCATTTACGTTAGCGACTACAGCTCCGTAGCCCGCCCACCAGGAGCTGGCATCCAGCAGCCTTCCCCATATTCCATCCGCTGCAAAGAGGATGACATCGTCTCCTCCTATATCGATAACTGCCGCATCGTCTCCGAAATCGACGATTGCATTCTGATACTCAGGGCGGACGGCTTCGAAAATCGAAACAATGTCCTCAATCTGTTTTTTTCGGGTAACCCCTTCGAAGTTTTTTATCCTTTCTGCAAGCTCTTCCAGATTCAATGTCAGGCTTCCTTTTGTTTTTTTAATTGATACGAGTATATCAGTAATACAAACAACATTGGTAGTAAACTATCGATGAACTCACAATAAATTACGAAAACAGATGATAGATCAATCATAAGAGAATGCCCAAACCATGGTGCCAGTATCGAATTAATAATCAACACCGAATTACAAACATGGCTTCTGAATATACCTGTCCTTTTTTCCTTTGTTAAAAGAATCCTGAGATATTTTGGTGAGTACTTATCCAGTTTATCCTTTATCTCTTTTTTCTTTGTTCTGCAGAAAAGAAGCGACAGCTTTTTATTAAATTATTCTATCCTATTATGCCAACCTAATATGATTTCAAATATATGAAAATCTCTTACTGATAAAATTATGGGTGAAAAACATGGTAGCAAAAATTGATGCCGATTCCTGTACAGGCTGTGGAAGCTGTGTAGACGAATGCCCCGCAGCTGCAATTTCCCTCAGTGATGAAGATATTGCAGTTGTAGATGAAAGTGAATGCCTCGATTGCGGCGCATGTGAAGATGCCTGCCCGAACAATGCAATCACTATCGAGTAACGTTTTTAAAATCGGTCTGAGAAGCGGAGTATTCTGACTCCGCCTTTCTAGATCTCTGATTTTATAACTTTTTTCAATTCCAGGGCTAAAAATTACTGATTTGAGATTTAATTTAGAAATTCGTATTTTTTCTCAAGCTTTTTCTTTCCCGTTTTCCTCAAGAACTTTTCTTGCTTTTTCCATATCCTCTTTTGTCTCGATTTTTATGACCTTTCTGCGCTCTTCACTCATCTGTGACATGTCCTGAGCAAGAAGTCCGTAGGCATCAGCTCTGCACTGCCTGCAGTGGCGCATCTGCATAACATAGGGTTCGCACGCTTCCTGGACAACTTTTCTCTCTTCTGCTGTAGGTGGCTCAATGTCTGCAAAAGCCCCCTGGTTAATCAGGGGCATAACATTCATTATATAAACCCCGAGTTCATTGAGTTTTCGAGCAATCTCGACTACGTGTTTATCATTGATCCCAGGAATTAGCACGGTGTTAACCTTGACAACCACGCCTGCATCAACAGCCGCTTTGATGCCGTCGAGCTGGTTCTTGATCTGGATTTGTGCGGCTTCGATTCCCCTGTAAACCTTCCCGTGATATACTATATGGTCCACTATTTTTGCCTGAATTTCGGGGTCTATTGCATTTACTGTTACCGTTAATGTAGAAACTCCAACACGGAGCATGTCCTGCAATTTTTCGGTAAGCAAGAGCCCATTTGTGCTCATGCAGAGCGTGATTTCAGGAAACTCTTTTCTTATCAGCTCAAAGGTCTCAAAGGTTGCCTCGTTAGCCAGAGGATCGCCTGGGCCTGCAATTGCAACGACTTTGATGAAAGGATAGTCTGCCAGGATCTGCCTTGTCTTTTCAAGGGCTTCCTGCGGAGCCAGGACCTTACTCGTAACCCCTGGACGGCTCTCGTTAACACAATCAAATTCCCTGACACAAAAGTTGCACTGGATATTACATTTCGGAGCCACGGCCAGGTGAACTCTCCCGTATTTGTGCTGGGCCTTCTTGTCATAACAGGGGTGCTCTGCAATCTTTCTCAGGAGTTCCTCGTCAAATGCAGGGCCGTTATCTGTCTCATTTATAGGATTTTCTTCTTCTGGCAAATGTGTTCCCCTCCGTTTGGAGTTTAAAAGTACAGCAGGATCTCAGTATAAAGGGGTTTTTGGATGTCTAACGCAAACTATAATCCAGCCCCTTGATATACATTGTGGAATCTCTTCGGAATCCTAAATTATGTTTAAGATATCTTCGCGGGATTCCTGCGATTTCAAGTCTAAAAACACCAGTTGTTAAAATTCTCTAATTATATAAAATCTCAACACGGTATATAACAGGCTTTCCAGTGAATTTTTTTAAACTTACTATCGAGTTTCTTCTTCCATCCGGAGAAACGGAGATAGCCAGATTGAATTTATTACCGGGAGCCCGGTTAAACCTGGTATTATCCGGAGTAAGATAGTGAAAGGAATGATAAGAATTGTTAAATTTTTTCATTCTGAGAAATTATCCATTTCGCACCATTTACCTTCCCCTTCCCAGACCCTCACCTTAAGAAGAAAGCCAAACCTTTCCAGAAGATGGGAGTGGATATGCTGGCAGAGGTATTCGGAACTGGGGAATTCTATAATTTCGTTTAACAGAATATGGTCGTATTCCTGAAGGGTTTCCTTGATTCCCTTCTTCAGGTCGTAAAAGTCGATTACCATCCCATTTTCTCTGACCTCTCCTTCTACCACGACCTCGATTTTATACGTATGGCCGTGTATTCTTCCGCATTTTCCGTGCCCTGGGAGGTAATGGGCACTGTCGATATAATCAATAACTCCCAATCTCATTTTTGCCATTTGATGCACCCCATTTCAGTCAAGCATCCCTTTCTTATTTTAATGCTCTTTTCATTCTCCCTAATTTCGGTTATAAGCAACCCCACATCCTGTGGGTCTGGGGAATGATCCGTGTATCTATCATTTCAAGCAGGTTTTTCTGAAGTTTCAGAATGTTCTGCACCGATGCCTGTGTAAATTTCGTATTCCTTACCTCACTGCCGATTGGCGTCTCAGGCTGGAGAATTACACAGGACACATAAGCCGCTATAGCCTCTACGGCCAGATTTACTGTTTCTGATTTTGTATCCCTGTTTATAACGATCTTGCAAAAGCAGTCTCTTGAGCTATTTTTTCTCAGGAGCCTGAAGCATTCTATTGTATTTTCCACATGTGCTTCCCGGGTTTCAGGGCAGATACTCCGAATAGCTTCGGGGAGTTTAAAATCCCCTGAAACGTAAGTGACCTTTCCACTCAGTTTTCTGGCATGCTCAGGCAGGGTCATATTGGATTCCAGGTAAAGAGGTGAGGATAAATTCAGCTTTTCTATGAAATTCGCATGCAAGAGAGGTTCTCCTCCTGTCAGGGATACTGAATGGAGCTTTTCGAAAGGCTGCAGCATAGCTTCCAGCTCCTCCGTACTTACGGGGTTGGGGCTTTTCTCAAAGCTGCCACTTCCTTCCACCTGTTCATAATCACATGTTCCAGGGTTTGCAAAGTCAGTGTCACAGTAGTTGCAACTGAGGTTGCAGCCTGAAAAACGGACAAAAGCCTGCCTTGTGCCAACATACGGGCCTTCTCCCTGAACAGAGCAGAAAACCTCTTTTATAGGGGCAAACGTATGGTCCGAAGCTGACATTACACAACTCCCAGAGGCCTGGACTTTCTCAGGTCTTTTTCTATATCCTCAAACTCACAGACATACGCTTCTCCTATTGCCTGCATGAAGCCTACAACCTGTTTGTCTTCTCCTATCCCTGCTTCTTTCATATTTCCGTATACGTCATGAGAAACATTAATGCCAAAGTGGATCTTCTGAGAAACCGCAGAGGCGCTGGCAATCGATACTGTCAGTTTTTTTCCTTTCAGGAAAAGATCATCTCCCTGTCTGGTCGTCTCCACACCGATCCCGGCAAGGTATTCTCTTACAATGGCAGTAAAAAGACGCTGCCGCGCATAGACCAGTTTCAAGTCAACGGAGTCGAAATGTTCAATGATAAAACTTACCATATCTTCGGACCAGATTGATTCGTTTGCTCGTCTGTCTTCAAGGTCTATCATGTGCTCTATTTTTACGTCACAGGCACCTCTGAAGACTACAATCGAATCTTCCTGCACTCCAAAACTGTTATAGGCCCAGAGAGAGGAAATCTGGCTCCCGTCATAATCAAATTTCTCAGGTAAGACAATGCACTTCATGGAATTCTCTCTATAATTTTTTCTGTAATTTTTTCTGTAATTCTTTATGTAAAATTCTTCATGTAATGTACTTTATTTGAGTTAGATTCAGGTTTTTACGGCTCAGATCCGCAATCTTTCCAGGAGAGGATCTTTTATACCTTCATTTTTAAATGCACGTGCCCTGCGCAAACAGCTTTCGCACTTTCCGCAGGGAATTTCCCCTCCGTGATAGCAGCTCCAGCTGTACTCGAGAGGAGCTTTTGCTTTGAGGGCTCTTCTGACTATTTCGGTTTTTCCAAGTTCGATCAGAGGAGCCATTATTTTTACCCCGTTCTGGGTAGAGTAGAAAAAAGCTTTATCCATTGCCTGCACGTAGGCCAGGGAATTGTCTGGGAAAGTTCCGGCCTCTTCTCCGTTAAAACCCACTACGAGGTAAGCACATCCCCTGCTTTCGGCAAAGCTTCCTGCAATATTGAGCATTACCCCATTCCTGTTAGGCACCCAGACAGCCTTTGCTGAAGCGTCCGTAATTTCTGCAGGGGCTGTTTCATCAATATCTTCAAAAGATAAGGACGGGACTTCTATATCCCTGTTAACGAGAGAAGTGGAGGTTATTCCCGAAAGCCAGTCCAGCTTAATAATCCTGTGTTCTATTCCGAAATATTCACACACTTTTCGGGAGTATTCAATTTCCTTCTCTCCGGCCCTCTGCCCGTAATCAAAGGTAATTGCCATCTGGATATCAACACTTTCCGCTGCAATTGCAAGCGCTGCAACCGAATCAAGCCCGCTGCTCAGGAGAGTTATAGCTTTCATTTTTAATTTCCTGCTTAAAATCGCTATTTAAACTTGCCACTTAAATTCTTAAGAAATTCCCTTATAGACATTCTCTCTGGATTCCTTGAGTATTCCTGGGGTATTCCTCAAAGGTTCTCTTGATAATACCAGCAACCCATATTTAAACGTAGCTGTTTCCTTAAGAGGTATTTTTAAGGTACTGTTTTCTGGCTTTACAATTACCCCGAATCCATTTCCACAATACTGGTGGAAAAATGGCTCAAGTTTAAAAGTTTTAGTTATAAGATATCAATTGTAAATTTTTAATATTATAATTCGATTTTACAAAATTTTAATTTTATACAAAGCTGTAACAAACCTGCTTTAGCGAATTCCTTTTTAGTAAACCCGCATATATGTTAAATGCGGGAAATCTAATCTTCATAAGAGGTGGGATCACTTGATCGGAATTATTTCGGACTCACATGACAACCTGAACGCTATCCGGAAAGCTGTGGAGTTTTTTAACAATAATGATGTAAAAGCAGTGCTGCACGCAGGAGATATCGTCTCTCCCTTCACTGCCAGAGCTTTTAAGGAATTGAAGTCAAAACTTTACTTTGTATTCGGAAACAATGACGGAGACAAAATAACACTTACAAGATGGTTTGAAGAAATCGGAGCTACTTCTTGCGGGGATTTTGGAGACCTGACGATTGACGGTTTGCATATTGCTCTTCTGCACGGGACAGATGAGGCGCTGGTCAGAGCCCTTGCCAGATCCGGGGACTTTGATGTTGTAATCCGGGGCCATACTCATAATCCGGGGGTCAAAGTCATAAAGGGGATCCCTGTGATAAATCCCGGGGAATGCTCAGGTGTGCTTTCCGGAAAAGCGACTGTTGCCGTCCTGGAGATTGCAAATCTTAATGTTGAAATAACCGAACTTAAGCTGGGCTGATCGCTTCCTTTATTTTTACATTTTTGGGGCGGGGAAATGAGGATGGTTAGCTGGCGATAATACCGGAAATTATATCAGTTCTCACGTAGTTTCGATTTCAATCTTTTTTGAAATAATTTTCTCATTACAGGTGGTAATATCAATGAGATCTTCCGGAACAGAAAACAGAGAGTCTCTGCCCAGCAGTATGAGTGATACGGGAAAAGCTTCCGGAAAAAGGAGAAATACCCTTATTTTTGCCTGTTCTGGCCTTTCGAATACGGGAAAACTTACTATGCTGGCAGCGTCAGCTCTTGCTTTCAGGAGGCCGGATATGTACAGGG
Source organism: Methanosarcina baikalica (assembly GCF_031461075.1). Taxonomy (NCBI): domain Archaea; kingdom Methanobacteriati; phylum Methanobacteriota; class Methanomicrobia; order Methanosarcinales; family Methanosarcinaceae; genus Methanosarcina; species Methanosarcina baikalica. The sequence goes on from NZ_JAVKPK010000015.1 coordinate 59,891, forward strand.
CTTCAGCTGCTCACAAAGGAGTTGATGTGGTTGAGGATGCCGTATCAGAAGGTTTCAGAATTCTAACCCTTGACGGCTGTACGGACCGCTGTGCTACAAAAAAGCTCGATGAAGCAGGGCTAAAAGCAGATGTCTATATGATGGTTACGGATCTCGGAATCGAAAAAACCAGACCTTCGGATGTGAAGCCCGAATACATCGAAAAAATTATACGTGCGATAAAAGAAGCCTGAAGTACTAAGTAGGGTTATCATAGAGCCTTTGTAGCTCCACATACCTTAATCCCGTTATTGAATTCATCTCAAAGATGGCCCTCTTTGATTCGGTAATTGCCTGTATAAATTTGTCATATTCTTCAACTGTGAGAACTTTTATTCTGTCTAGTAACGTTTCGCCTGGTAACAAGACCATTTCCCATGCTTAAACCCATAGCAACGAAATAATAAATGGTTGCTATAATCAATTTTGCAGGTATGAAAAACTGCAGGAAACAAGAGCCTTAAAACCAGAAAAATGACAATATTTTAGGGATAAACGTTATCAATGCTAGAGAAAAAAGCCTCATAGAAAATGTTCATTTATATGTTCAACCTATTGATATGAGATGAATGTAATGTTAGGAGTTATCGTATTTATAATAACACTTGCAGCAGCAATTCTATATTTTTCAAAAACAAAAACTTTAACATTCTCAACATTCTGCGATTCGATTTTTATAGCATTATTATTTGGGGCAATAGCTGCAAGTAGACAAGAACTTACGCAGTTAAATTGAAAAATCAGCTACATTTTAGGCTAAAATGTCGCTATCCAGACAAATATTGAAACATACACTACAAAAAGTGCTTTTCTTTGCTGCCTAAATAAAAAAGCTTGCAATAAAAGTCTCCGCGCAAAATGGATACCTATGATCTACCGGCCTTCAGGTCACAGCGACATCACGATCACGCAAGTTTTATCTTTTAAAAATATTTTGCAAAAAATAATTTGACGTTCACAAAATTTTATAACTATTTAAAACATTTTAACAGTATGAGCCACATAATATCTTCAAGTACTGCTAGTGTATTTGGAATACCCTTCGGGTATTTCATAATGCTAGTACTTTGCATAATTTTTATTACACTTGTGTATATTATTTATTTGTTTTATAAAAAATTGAAGAAATAATATTTCTCCCACATTAGTGATCAAGAGTTTTACAGAATTGGGAATCCCCATAGTATATACAATAATTTTTATTATTTTTATTTTGTATTTGTTTTTAAGGAATATAGAAAATAATATTCTGAAGAGGCCATACAGATTTTTTTGTTACCGAGTGATAGAAAAAATTCCAAGAATGGTAGTGTCTCGAAAGTTCTGTAAATTCTGATCAACTCTGTATCCTTTTTCTTATATATTAATTTAATTTGTACCTTCTATTTGTTGCTTTTCGTTCTCATAATTACCAACTGTACTTTTCAGTTTATCTGCATAGCTATATATACAGTTCAAATCTTCTATGGGAACTTTCTCTTCATTTTTATCTTCAGTAAATAACCCTATATATTTTTGCTTGGTGTTGAAGTACATACGGCAAATTGGCTTTCTGTTATTGTTATCTAACAGTATACCACAGTATGATTTTTTATCCCTAATAACAATCCTTTTTAGATCAATGTTTTCTCGAAGAATCGATTTTACAATATGAAATCCTTCAATTTCGTCTTCAGTTGTAATTGTTTCATCTGAATTGATACTTACAGAATCAGAGGCTAAATTTTCGCTACTATCACTTATATTTGAAGTAGAAGTAATTGTATCAGACATAGCAAACTTCAATCTGTCGTTGATCCTGTCATTTATAAATTGATTGAGAGCGTTTTTGTAATAATAGTAAACTTTTCACGGACGCTTTGTGTAAAAGGCCCTTCATTCACTTTTTTAGCAAAAAATTTAACAAATTCTTCAGAAGGAGAATTTATTTCGTTAGCAAGAATTAGCTTTATTTCTTTAGTATATTTCAACTCACATGCTATAGTCGCTAAATCATCAATATTAAAAGATTCTTTCTTAAATCGTTTTAATTCATTTATCAAAGGCTCTTTAATATCCAGTAAATTTATCTCCAAAAACGATTTATCATCCATTTTATTTGGAGCATCAATATCTGTATAAAAACGATATATAATCCCATTTGTCAGAATTCCGATTTTTGCTTCACTCACAGTAAAATATCTAAATAATTGAGATGCATGCTCTTTATCCAAGTCAGCATCAATATTTTTGCACTCTATTAATATTATTGGTTTCCCATCTTGAATAATAGCGTAATCGACTTTTTCACCTTTTTTTGTGCCGTAATCAGTTGTAAATTCAGGAACAACTTCAGTAGGATCAAAAACATTGTATCCCAATATGTTTAAAAGAGGCATGACAAGAGCATTTTTTGCGCCCTCTTCAGTTTTTATACTTTCAGATAACTTTGGAATTTTCGTAGCTAATACTTTGATTTGGTCTATAAAATCCATAATTTCAGTACCTCTTTGTGAAAAATTCTTCAAAACTCTAAAAACATCACAACATCTTCACAGATATATTTTCTGTTTTTGTTTTATCACTTATTATATACTTGAAAAATAGTCAGTATGTGATCCGGATTTTTCTAAAATTTCCACCATGCTTATTATTTTCCGTATTTTTCCGGAAGCAGCCTAATTTTTAACCTGCTGTTCTCCTGGATCAATATTTGAATATGGATCACTTGCTTATGCATTAGATAGTAACATTTTAGAGGGAAAGATTGCTATATTGAGCAATGAAATTCAGAAAAGTCCTATGAACTTCATACCAGAAAACATAAGTCTTTATAAATATCAATTAGTTATTGATCAATAACTTTTTGTTATGTAAAAATACCTAAAGGCAGAATATCAAAGTATGTTTCAAATCTATTGGAGGCAAATAAATGGTAGAAGCATTAAGTTCTGATAAAGCAAAACCTTCCCCAACTCTTAATACAATTCTT